>NZ_JAINEZ010000002.1:0-174843 GCF_019873065.1 Sphingobium sp. PNB | reverse complement strand
CGACATGATCGCTTCCTTCCCTGCCAACATGTGGTCAGAAAAGGATACCCTCGCCTCGAGCGCCGGGCAGCAGCTATCCCACAAGCGTATGCGCCTGACTGTTAGGCAGGTTTCCAACATCCGGCTTAGGCCGTCGCCCCGAGTGGACATAGGTGCGACGAATGAGCCAGGGCCAATCACGACCGGCACGGGACCGGACTAATCCGGGAATATTTCCCTTTCACGACGACCGCTGCGGGAAGCCATTCCCGCGATGCGGTGCGCACATGATCAGCATGTCATCATGAGCGTCTCTCCTCAACGACGCGCATCGCTCGATGATGACGAGGCAGATAGCGCGGCTCCTCCCACTCATGAATTTGCAGACGTTTACCGGCGGGAAAAGCCCCGTCTCCTGCGCTACTTCCTGCAAAAGCTCGGCAATCGCGCCGATGCCGACGAGATGGCGCAGGAAGTGATGACGCGGTTTCTGGGGGCCACGCCCGCCGTCGCGGTGGCGACGCCTCGCGCCTATATCACCCGCATCGCCACGAACATGCTGCGGGATCGAGCGGAACGGGGCTCAACACGCCTGTCGCAACTGTCGGTGTCTCTGGACGAGGGATTGCATAAATCCAATGGCATCGACCCGCACCGCGAGGTCGAGGCCCGGCAGGAGGTCCAGCGCTGGCGAACGATCTTGCAACAACTGCCGCCACGCACATTGGACATCTTCCTTCTCAATCGTGTCGAGGGCTATAGCTATCGGGAGATAGCATCGGATTTGAGACTCCCCTTGTGGATGGTGCAAAAGCATATGTTGAAGGCCATCCGGCATATCGCCGCCAATCACGGAGACGGCCATGAATAAGCTGTCCTGGTGGGATCGCCGCGCCGCCTCGATATGGGTCAACAAAATGCTCTGCGACCCTGACCAGCATCAGGCGGGCCTTCATCGCTGGATGGCGGCGAAGGAAGGCCGTCAACATCTCTATGAAAATCTGCTGGTCGATGTCGGAGCCGCAGCGGGCGCTGCGGCCGTTGCGCTCATGCCTGTCGAAAGGCGCGTGGCGCCCGCGCCCAAATGGCGGCCGGCCTTAGCGGCAGCAGCGGTCATAACCGTGATCTCCGCCGCGCTCATCATGATGCAATTCCACGCCCCGGTCTCACATGAAGAGGCATTCAGGGGCGGCCAGCTCGCAACAAAGGTCGGCGAGGTGCGGGAGGTCCGACTGGAGGATGGATCGGTCCTCATTCTCGACACCGCCACGCGCATCGACGTCGATCTGTCAGCGAAGCAACGCATTGTCAGTCTGGAGCGCGGCCGGGCAAGGTTCAAGGTCATGGGCGATTCTGCACGCCCCTTCATCGTGCGTTTCGGTGAGAATGAAATCATCTCTCGCAGCACGATATTCGACGTGAGCTATGGAAATCGGGTCGCCATTCATCTCCTTGAAGGGAAAGCCGACGTGAAGGTGCGAGGATGGCGCGCTGGCGCCCAACCCGAGCAGTTGTTTCGTCTCCGATCTGGCGAGCAATTATCCTTCCTCGATGGACAAGCCATGCCGCCTTCTGTCATGTCCGCAAGACCTACAGACGAGCAATGGGTCAGCGGCGTGAAGAATGTAGATGATGTTCCGATCAGCGAGGTGATCGCCGAAGCCAACAGCTACAGCACGACGCAGATCGTGCTCGCCGATCCAGCTCTTGGCAGCAGGGAGATATTCGGCTCGGTTCATATCCGTGACATTGACGCTGTGGCCGAAGCAATTGCCGCGTTCCTGGAGGCAAAGGTCGATCGTTCGCATCCAGGAAAATTGATCATCACAAAATAATTATCGATCCCGCCAGCTTCAATTTCTTGCTCCCTCGTCTTTACCCGATTGCCCTGTTCAAGAAGGGCGCGGCGACAATGATGGGGGAAGCATCATGGGTTTCGGCAAGACTGGATTATTGATCGGCGCGGCGACCGCCCTGGTGGCGATGTGCCCGGACAGCAGGGCACAGGAGAGCGAGCGGCGATCCTATGATATTCCCGCCCAGGACCTCAAACATGCGCTGCGCGCCCTTACCCGGGCGTCCGGATATCAGCTGATCGCCGATTCAAGAGCCGTTCGGGGAAAGCAGGCCAAAGCCCTCAAGGGCGACTATACTTTGCGTGAAGCGGTCGAAGCCCTTGTCGCGGGCAGCGATCTCAGCGTGGACGTTCAAAATGGTTCGGTGTTTGTGCGGGGGCGAGGCGCACCGTCGCGCGAGCCGATAGCGGACGCGGCGGACGACAGCCACCTCGTGGTCACCGGCTCGCGGATCCGGGGAGGCGCGGTGGCCTCCAAGACAACCCGGCTGTCGCAAGATGATATCCGTGATGCAGGCCTTGGCACGCTCGCTGAAGCGATCCGCACCATCCCGCAAAATTTCGGCGGTGGCCAAAATCCCGGCATCGGTCTCAATGTGCCTGAGGGCAATGGCGCCAATTATGGCAGCGGTTCGTCGCTCAACTTGCGGGGGCTGGGGTCCGATGCGACACTGACGCTGCTCAACGGGCATCGGTTGGCCTATAATGTCGCGGCCCAATCCATCGACATTTCAACCATCCCGTTCGAGGCCATCGACCGGATCGAGGTGGTCGCGGACGGCGCGTCGGCCCTTTATGGCTCAGATGCCGTTGCCGGTGTCGCGAATATCATCCTGAAGCGTGATTTCTCAGGCCTCAAGACGACCGCACGCCTGGGTGCATCAACGGACGGCGGCAACAAGCAGCAGCAATATGGCGCCATTGCGGGCAGGCAGTGGTCATCGGGCGGCCTCATGGTCGCCGGTGAGTTTGCCCGCACCACGCCGATCCTCGCGCGCCAGCGGGACTATACGGAAGTTCGCGCAAAGGGCCTCTATCTGTCCCCCTTCCTCAAGCATTACAGCCTCATGGGCAGCGCCCATCAGGACATCAGCGGCAGCCTCGGCTTCGAGATTGACGGCGTCTACAACAAGCGCAAGAGTAACAACCGCTACGCCCTCGATTCCCGTGGCGATCCGACCGTTTATGGTTCCACATCCTATTATGACAGCCAGTCCTTCGTGGTCGCACCAAGTCTTCGATGGGATTTTGCCGATGGCTGGCAGGCTCGCGTGGCAGGAATGTTCGGCGAAGACCGTACCCGCTATGCCTTCAATGTGTTCGTCAATAGCGCCCTGGCCTCGTACCAGGCCGGCTGTTACTGCAACAAGGCCAGCTCAGCAGAAATCAATATCGACGGCACCGTCGCCCAGCTGCCCGGCGGCCCCGCGAAGATTGCCATTGGCGGCGGTTTCCGACGCAATGATTTCCACGGCTATCGCACGGCTGGCGGAACGCAGAATGTGAAGGTGAGCCAGGACGCCTATTTCGCGTTCGGAGAAGCCAGCCTTCCGCTGATCGGCCCCGATCAGATTGCATGGATGCATCGCCTGACCGTGAATGCGGCGCTGCGCTATGAACGCTATCCGGACGTGGACGAGGTCGTGACGCCTAAATTGGGCGTCATCCTCACGCCCGTCGAGGGTTTTGACCTGAAGGGAAGCTGGGGCAAATCCTTTCGCGCCCCTACCCTCTTCCAGCAATATAATCAGACCACTGGGACGGTGTTCCCCACCTCCACGCTGGGCGGCACCGGCTATCCTGCCGGCTCGACGGTGATCCTGCTCGCCGGCGGCAACCCTGACCTCAAGCCCGAGCGGGCGACGACATGGTCGACGACGCTGGACATCCATCCCCCAGCAATCCCCAATGCGCGGGTCGAGATCAGCTATTTCGACGTCCGCTATCGCGACCGGATCGTCACCCCGATCCCCTTTGCCGGTCAATCGCTCAGCAACCCCATCTATGCCGATCTCGTCGATTTCAGTCCGGATGCTGCCGCTGTCCAGACAGCGGTTGACAGCGCGGACGTGTTTCAGAGCGTGGTCGCTGGCTCGTTCGATCCGAGCAAGGTTGCCGCCATCGTCTATAATATGAACCGCAATGTGGCGCGCCAGTCGATCCATGGTGTCGACATCGCGGCCCGCTATCAATTCGACACGAAGGCCATGGGGTCCTTTTCCCTGCAAGGCGATGCAAGCTTCCTGGAGAGTTCGCAGACCCGCAGCGCGCTCCAGCCGACGACGGAGCTGGCAGGTACTCTCTTCAATCCGCCCAAATTCAGAGGCAGAGCCGGGATCGGTTGGCGATATGACAATACCCATATATCCTTCTTCGCCAATCATATCGGCTCGCTCAAGGACCAGCGCGCCACCCAGCTGGCCCGGATCGAAGCGACCACCACGTTCGATGCCAGTCTGCGGCTGACGAGCGATGCGCAGGCCGGACCGCTGGGGAAGATGGATTTCATTCTGTCGGCACAAAATCTGTTCAACAAGCGGCCGCCCCTTATCCGGACCTCCAGCGTCTATGAGGCGCCCTATGATTCCACCAACTATTCGGCGATCGGCCGCTTCGTCAGCCTGAGCGTCAGCAAGCAATGGTAAGCGCCTCCCGAAGCGATCTTGCCCTGTCGTGCGCGGCATCGGTCATGGCCCTCGCCCTATGCCCGGTTGCCGTTGCATCGACCGCCCCGACCATGCCCCCTGCCTGCAAAGACTTCCTGCAGCGCAAGCGCATGGCCGGGGATAGTCGGGATGTCAGGGTCGACGACCTGCTGCGCCTGCGCGATATCGGTTACAGTTACGTCCCCAAGGGCGCGCGGCTTTTCAGCCTGTCGCCCAATGGTCGGAAACTCGCCTTCACCATGCATCGCGCCGACCCCGCTTCCAATCGCTACTGCTTTGCCTTGATGGCGCTGGATCTGGACCGGCCGAACGAACCGGTGCTGCTGGACGCTGGCGACGAGGTGATCGTGGAGTCCTTTGCGATCCGAGGCATCAAGGTCGATTATGGCTCCATCAAGAATGAGGCGCCGGTCTGGTCGGCTGACGGAAGCAGCCTGCTCTATCTCAAGCAGACGGGCGGTCGCGCGCAACTCTGGAAGGCTGGCCTGGATGAGGAAGCGGCGCAACTGACCCATTCGCAGGTTGGCGTCGATCGCTTCAAACTGTCCCATGGCGGCCGCGCGATCATCTTTTCCGACCGGCCGGGCATCAGCGCGCAGGAACAGGCCATCGCCCAGGAAGGCGATCAGGGCTTTCTCCTCGACGATCGCATCGCGCCCTATAGTAGCAGCCGTCCCGCGGTCCGGCTTCCACAGCCCGAACGGGTCCAGCTGCTGGATCTCGGCAGCCGCAACATCGCGCCCGCGTCTCCAACGGACCTCGAAGAATTTGGGGCGCCCCTCAATGCCGACCCCAACGAGAATATGCTTTCGGCCAGGGCTACCGACGGCGCGATTGCATCGGTCGTCCGCACCACTCCCGCTTCCTATGCCAGCCCCACCTTCGTCACGGCGGTGGATGCGAAGGGCCGCAAGTCGGTTTGTCCGGCCGACGCCTGCAAGACCAGCCTTCTGTCGGGCTTCGAAGGCATATGGTGGACCGGACGGAAAGACGAAATTGCCTTTCTCCGGCGGGAGGGCTGGGGTGGAAGCAAGCTCGGCATCTATAGCTGGACGGTCGGACGGAGCCAGACGCAGAAGATTTACGAAACGGCGGATTTGCTCATGGGCTGTGAGATGAACGCGGGCGCGTTGATCTGCGCCCAAGAAGGGTCGCAGCGGCCTCGCGCCATCGTTCGGATTCCGATCCGTTCGCAGCCCCAGGAAACCATCCTTTACGATCCGAACCCGGAGTTCAGCACCCTGCGCCTTGGCAAGGTCGAGAGGCTCGAATGGCGGAACGAGAATGGGTCCGAGAGCTTTGCCGATCTTGTCCTGCCCTATGGCCACAAACCCGGTGACAAGCCGCTGCCGCTCGTCATCGTCCAATATATGACGCGCGGGCTTCTGCGTGGCGGAACCGGCGATGAATATCCGATTCAGCTCCTCGCCCACGCCGGCATGGCTGTTCTGAGTTTGCAGCGGCCCCCGGCGATCACAGCTGCGGAAGGCAATGGCAAATCCACCGCGGAAATTCTCAAAAGCCTGTCGGACGATTGGGCGGACCGGCGCAACATTCATAGTTCGCTCATGCAGGCCCTCAGGATCGTCACCGCCCGAGGCGATATCGATGCGTCCCGCATCGGCATCAGCGGCGTCAGCGACGGCGCGACCACCGCCCAGTTCGCCATGATCCACGCTCCGCAGCTTTTCCGCGCGGCTTCCATGGGGTCCTGCTGCCTCGATCCGACCAGCATGATGATCTATGGTGGCCCGGGCCTTACCGAAGAACGCGAGAAATGGGGGTTTCCGCCCGCCCAAGGCCCGGGATCGGGTGCGTGGCAGGCGGTATCCCTGGCCGTCAATCGATCCGATGTCATGGCGCCTTTGCTCATGAACCTTGCCGACCATGAATTTCTGATCTCGCAGGAAACCTATGCCGCCTATCGCCGCGCGCGTCGCCCGGTGGACGTCAGGATCTTCCCCAATGAGTTTCACCTCAAATGGCAGCCCGCGCATCGCCGTGCGATCTATTGCCGCAATGTCGCCTGGTTTTCCTTCTGGCTTGACGTCAATGCGACCGACATAGGGTGTGCGCCCGATGCCGCCGAATTGGCGCGCTGGGCTGCCATGCGCAAGGCGGCGCCAGGATGACGCCTCTCGCATTCAATCCGCATCCGTCCAGCTTTGCGCCCATGCCTCGACGTCGACGAGCCGCATGACCTGCCAATAGCTATGGCCACGTGTGGGGACGGCGGGGTGGCATCGCGCGGCCACCGCTTCGCGGTCGATCAGTCCCTGGGAGGCCAGCCAGCCATCGCAGAGCATCTCCTGAATGATCTTCCGGTTGCGTTCAAATATCTCGACAACGAAGCTGTCGGGCGTGCCCTTGGTCCTTCGACGCAACACGCGCTCGGGGAGCAAGGGCACAAAGGCTTCCCTGGCGATCACCCGGTCACGACCGCCATCGAGCCAGGCCCATGTCGGCAGGCAGAGACAATATTCGACCACCGGCTGCGTCAGCAGGGGCCACAGGGTCGCGTGGCCCTGCTCCCTGCCATAGCCTTCGATATGGTTGCGCACCCCCAATATCCAGGCGATGTGCTGGGCCTTTCCCGGCAGCTCTCCCTTGGGCGTCGATGTCCAGGGATGGGTAGACCATATTTCCGCGACCTCCTGGAAGTCGGGATTGAGGAAACTGCGATCCTGGGTCCAGAGATAGTCATGCGGCCGAAACCAGGCGCGTTGGATGCCCTTGACCCAGGCGCTCCAGAGCGAGCTGTCGGTCAGAAGGCTGAGATCCCGCGCCGCTTTCCATGAAGTGCGGCCCGGGCCGTTCATTCGCAAACTATCGGCCAAGGGGCGCGCCGATTGCAGGAAGCAGAAGACATTGTCGCCGCCACCGCCGCTCGCAAAGGCATCGGCGCCCAGTTGCGCGCCGAGAGCAAGATGGGCCGCATTGCCGGATTGGGCGAAAGCGCGCGCCAGCGGCCTGGGCAGATGAGAACCATCGCACCTGAGAAGATCAATCTCCTCAAAGGATTCCGGAACCTCATGCAGAGGGACGCCCAGATGCGCGGCCACTTCCCGGGCATAGCTCCTTTCGTCTCCCGAGGCATCACGGGTGACGAGGTTGAAACAGGCAAAAGGAATACCCGCTTGCGCCAGGCTCGCGGCAACGATCGAGGAATCGAGCCCGCCGGAAAGACCCAGAAGCACGTGCCGGCTATCGCTCGACGTTTTCCTTACAGAATTGATGACAATCTTTCGCAGCATGCTGGGCGCCTCGGACAGATCAGTGACCTGCGCTTCGCGCGATGCAAACCTCCAAGGGTTCCAGAATTCCGTGACGATCGCAGCCTCCGTGCTGACGCTCAGGACATGCCCGCCTTGCAACTCCATCACGTCCCGGAGGCAGGTCAGCGCAGGGCGTAAATTCAAATTGTGGAGATGCCGATAGACGCTCAGCGCATTGATGGACGGGCGATATCCCGCAGCAACCAGAAGCCGTACATCGGAGGCGATAATCGTCACGCCATCCATCTCGACATAATAGCAAGGAAGCTGGCCCTGCGGGCTGCGCGCTACATCGACCACTCCGCTTTTGCCGTCGTGATTGAGAACGACAAAGTCGCCCCAATTATCGCGCATGATGATGTGCCAGTCCCCCCAGGGGAGCAGCGGCCGGTGTAGCGGCTCGCCATCAGGTCCAGCAATTCGATCGGGTCCGTGAACTTGCCCCATCAACGCCCCCCTCTCGTCGCGCAAGGCCGAAAATGGGAGATTCCTGTCCACTGCGAGGGAGTAAGTGGGGCCGTTCTGAACGACCTCCAAACCATGTACTCTCAGCATATCCCAGAAGCGGGGCGTGCAAAAGGCGTCGAATTGTTCGTCGGCCGCTATGACGGCAAGATAGCGTCCCTTGATCATGCCGCGAGGATCGGCGTGAAGTTGATCACATGGTCGAGGCTGTCGTTGAGGACCATGTCGCCATGCTGGACCCAGCAATGCGCCTGGAACGGCCTGGCCGTCACCCCGAACACGAGATCCAGCGCCATCCCCCTGGAGGCTGCCCAGCGCATCAGCGCAAGCGAGCGAAGGAGACATTGGTCGTGGCGTGTTGCCATGGTGCGTATGTCTTCCAGGGCCTGGGCCATGGTGAACTCGAATGGTCTCGACCCGCATTGCGCTTTGCATTTGCGGATATCCTCAATATGCGCCTGCAATGGCCGATATTGGAGCGCCCGCTTTGTCATGCAAAGCCAATAGATGGCCGCAATCTTCCGGCTGATCGGCGCGGGCGCGCAATCCTCGTCAAGCAAGCTGCGGGTCGGCATCACGGTTAGTTTGAAAGGCTCAACCCCGTGACCTGTTGAGGGAACCAGGAGCCGTAAAAGTCCGGGACTAAGATCTTGTTCCTCACTTGTCGCAGATCCTGATCGGACCAGGGACTTGAGCGAAGTCTCGTCGCTTTGCGACAGGCCAAGATAGCGTCCTGCGCTGAGGTCAAGAAACACGATTTTCTCTCCCGCCACGCAGAAAGTGACATTGTCTCGCAAAGCATATCCCACGGCTTGCCTCCCAAAGGGTCCGGCGCGGCTTTGGCCGCGCCGGGTTGAGGGTCATTCGTCGGAAATGCCGCCGCCGAACAACGTCTGCTGGCCGACTTGATCGCCGGTAATGGCGACAGGGCCCTTGGTTTCGATCAGCACCTCACCGAGGTCGATCAGATCGTCATCACGTTCCATATGTTCCTCCATCAATAGCTGCTAGATTGCAGCGCTATAACTTTAGATGAGAGGGGCAAATGATCAGAGCATATACGTTCCCATTTTGACGACATATATGCTGGACAACGCAAGGTGATTGTGATCTTCCCCATGACAACGGCGATATTTCCGCGATTTTCCGTTATCGATCGATGAATCCGCCCTTAATCATGGCGGAAAAAATCGCATCAACATTGAACAAACGTCGCCGATGATATTGCCAGAGCGCCCTTCTGATCGAATATTTGTCCCCACAGCGAACGATATTCCACAAGGACTGTATCTCGGGAAAGCAGCGTGGAAGGACCATTTCATGGATTCGAATCAGATGAAGCCTTGTCTCGATACCAATGATGGCGTGCAAATGTTCCGGATTAGGAGAGCAAGCCCCCACTCTTGTGAACAGATCGCCCGCCAGCTTTGCCAGATGATGATGTTCTCCCGACAGGCCTTGTGACCCGTCATCGGGGAAATCGCCAATCTCCGTGGACTCGTCGAGGGTGCGAATTATCATGCGCAGCAGATCGGCATGCCAGCCATAAAGGTGAGCGAGACGCTCGGATGTCAAGGCGGGAAGCGCAAATCCTCCTCCGCCCTGTATGTCGACAAGACGCTCACCCACCATGCGCAGCACTGCGTCTCGGACCGGGGAGACGCTGGTGCCGGCGTTTTCAGCGATCTGGCTGAGGACAAGACTGTTTCCTGGCCGCAATTCTCCCACCATGATTTGCCGCTTCAATTCGCGATAGACGCGATCGGCAGTAACAGCATCGGGCGACATGGCCGTCAGGCCTCCCTGTCGATGCCCTCATCCGTAAGCGGAATCGGGATTGAACGGAGGAATGGTTTCAGACGATAGCTCGCAATAAACTCGATGCATCCAGCCTCAAGTTCATGCATGTCCTCATCGAAAATCTGTCGTGGAAAGTGCATCTGATGCTCCAGAAACAACATTGGCAAGAGGAGATGCGATGCAGACAATCCAAGACCGTGCGCGCACCGCAAATGGTCGTCGAGCCGGGACTTGGGGCTTCCCGATTCGACTTCCCGAAGCCAGCGTTCACCCATCCCAACCTGGGCTGCCAGCTGCTTCTGCGTCATGCGCTTGTCCCGCCGCCTTTCCTCGATGCGGCGGCCCGAGATCTGTTTGACCTCGGCTAGAATAGCGGCGCGGCTACCCGGCCGCCTGCTTTGAGTCGACATCATCAGGTTCTCCCTGAATGTTCCTCAAAGCTTCCATGCACATTCCGACTGTTTCAACTTGTTGTGTGAAACCCTCGGCACGTCAAATATTATCGTTCTCATTTTGGGAGCAATTACCATCAGGCTCTTCGATGACCAAAAGCCTGATCCTGCTCACTTATCTGCCAGAAGATCGCTCATTCGGCTATACGCCGCTCGCAGGGTCTTGTCCTCGCTGGCGGCCATGAGCGCGATACAGGCTGCATAAAGGGCGTTCTTTGTTGGCCGATCGCCAAGATGATCCGATCTTTCCAGGCGATCGCTGATCTTGCCCGCGATTCCCTGCAATCGATCGGACGCCCCGACAAAATGCTCCCTTTTCCCGATCAGCCGTCGCAAATGGGGGAGTTCGAGTTCGGCAGCAATCTCCGATGCATCCGACGCTTCCGCGATCAATATGGCTACATACAGTGTCGAGCCATAGGAGATCAGGCTGTTGGCGAGCTTCGCCAGCCGGCCGTGGCAAACAAGAAAGAGATCCGTGCCCTCAGGCGACAGGGACAGTTTGTACGTTCTCGATTGGCGTTCTGTCATGATGTCTCCCTCATCCGATTCGAGGTTGGTACTCATGATGATGACGACCCGAACGGAGAATAAAGCCGATTTTTGATAAGAAAAGCGGCATTTATATGCCGCTTCCGGAACATGAATGCCGCAATCGGCACAACAGTGCCCTACCCCTTGCGCACCTTTTAAAGCTGTGGACAACGGGTTTCACGGTCGACGACTGGAAAGCACATTCCGGCAATTTGAGCAGAGCTTCCACCCGCCGACCCCACCCTGATCAAGAAGGCGTCCGAGAGGATACGCCGCCAGTATGGAGCATCGTCATGGCCCAATCTCCTCCTGTTCTCGGCTCCTGCCTGGGTTTGGCGCTCGCCACGATCCTGGCGAGTGCACAACCTCCCCGGATAGCATCGACGGACGATGGGCACGGCAGGCTGGCCATCATCCAGGCGAGCGACGCATTCCAGATCGTTCCCCTCCCAACCGGCGAACCGGCATTCGCGCCGCCCCGCAGCGCAATGGCCGTCGGCAGCAGCATCCGCATCGATGTCGATATTGCTCGCGCGATCACGCAGAACAGCGGAGGCACGCAATGAGCCGCCGGGTCAGTTTCGCCCAGGCGGCCAGCACGGCCCTGCTCCTAGGCGTCAGCATGAGCGCCGCCCAGGCCCAGTCGAAGCCCGACGATGCGCAGCTGCTGCAAAAGGCGGCGCAGGACGCGGAGCAGAAACTCCGCCAGAGCTTCACCAATCTCGAGTTCGAGGGGTTCGAACCGGCGCCGGTCAAAGGTCCGATCTACCAGGCGAGCGCGGGCAGCCGCATGCTCTATTATGCCCCGGAGAGCGAGCATATCCTGTTCGCCACGGTCTATGACCGCAACGGCGTCAATGTGACGGCGCTCGCCCAGGATTCACGAGCGCAGCGGCAGCTTGCCGCGATCGATCCCAAACAGGCGCTGGCGATTGGCCCCAAGGACGCGCCTTCGGTGATCGAATTCACCGATCCCGATTGTCCTTACTGCCGCGCGCTCGATCGCTTCTGGGGAGCCAAGGCAGCCGAAGGAAGGCCTGTGCGGCGCCTCGTCTATTTCGTGTCGGGTATCCATCCCGAAGCCGCAACCAAGGCGGAACATATCCTCTGCGCGCCCGACAAAGAGGCCAGCTTCAAGGCCCTCTATGCCGGTGCGAAACCGCCTGCCCTGCTGACATGCGCGGAAGGCCATGCCAAGGTGGAAGCCGACGCGGCACTGGTGAAAAAGGTGGGCGTCAGCGGTACGCCGACCCTCATCGTGGGCGGCAAGATCATCTCGGGTTTCGACCAGGCGGAAATCGAGGCGTTTCTCGACAGCGCCTATGCGCCAAAGGCGTCCAGCCATGCCGGGCGCTGATCCCCATCCCCTTTTTGGCGGCCGTCCGGCGCGTGCGGCGACCCGCGCGGCCCGGCGGAACGAAATGCCGGCGATCGCGGCCCCATGGAGCCGTCCGACACGATCTTCGGCAGCCTACGAGGTCCCTCGCCGGCACACATCCCAAGCGGACGGCTCCTTCTTGCAATTGGAGTATGACATGATCAAAGCCCTTGGACGGCGCAGCCTCACCGCTGCCGAACATTCGATTACCGCTCTCCTGGCCATATTCGCGGCCATGGGGATTGCCCATGCTTTTACGGCGCCCGCCGCCGGCGACCTTGGCTACGACATTTACGACATCGTGGTGAACCAGGGCGTCAAGGGCCCGCTGGGCTTTGTCGGCGGCGTTGCGGCCTTCCTGTTCGGCGTCTCGCGCCTCTTTTCCAACATCATGATCGGCATACCGACGATCGTGGCGGCGGTCTGCCTCATCAAGGCGGATTCGATCCTCCAGACGTTCGGCATGACGATCTGAACTGATCGGCGCGGGTCGCCACACTCTCACGCAACCCACGCCCCCGAGCCTGGAAGCCAATGGTGGCTTCCGGGAAACCCCGAGCTCATGCCGGGGAGATGAAGCAGGAGGAGAAGGGACAATGGACGAACGCCTGCCCCAGTATCTGCATCGGCCGGTCCAGATCCTATGGTTCGGATCGGACGAGTTCATCCTGGTGGTCTCGACCATCTTCGTCGCCGTCATCGTCGGCGGGCTGGTCGGATGGGCGCTCGTCCTTGCCCTTCTCCTTTTCATCCCCTGGAAGCGCAGTAAACCCCGCGGGTTCCTGGCCCATCTCGCCTGGCGCTGGGGCCTGCTTGGCTTCCGCCATTATCCGGGTCCGACCCAGACCCGCTTCTATGAGTGAGGCCCAAGCCATGTCGATCGTCCCAAACCGAACCGGCCCTGCGGCTGATCCGCTCCTCGGCAAACCAGCGAGCTTTGGTATTCACCGCTATCTCCAGGGCTCCTCCAATCTGTTCGAGGAGAACCGCCTGCTCAAATTCGCGATTGTGGGCCTGTTCGGCATCACGGCGGTGCTGGGCGCGGTGGTCTATTCGACCGACCAGAACCGGCGAACCGTGGTCGTGCCCTTTGGCGCCGGCGGCGATCTCTATGTGACAGGCTCGAAACCCTCGACCGACTATCTGCGAACCATGACGCGCAACATCGTCGCGCTCTCGGGCACTTACTCGGCCTATTCGGCAGACCCCCAGTTCCAGGAACTGCTCTCGATCGTCCATCCGAACGCCTATAACAGCATGCGCGACAGCCTGAACGCGGTACTGGACGAGCTTTCGAAAAACCCGACCCTGTCAATCGCCACCTATATCCGACCCGACCAGCCGGTGAGCTGGACCGACAGGGACATCATCGTTCCGGTCGAGAAGGTTCGCATCATCGGCGGCGTCATCCGCAAATTCCGGGGCACGCTGCGCATCGGCTACGGCGTCGAGAACGGCCGCTTCTGGATCACCCGCCTTTCGGAGGAAAAATTCGATGCCGAGCTTCGGTAAAACCCTGCGCGCGCCTGTGGCCCTTCTGGCCATGATCGGGTCGGCGCCGGTCCTCGCCCAGTCGATCATCGCGCTACCGGACCAGACCAGCACGATCCGCCTCTCCAACCGCGACGTCAATCATGTGATCTGCGCGGGCGGTGAGATCGAGGATGTCAAATTCTCGGCGGAAAAGGCGATTGCCGTCGAGAAGGGCGGATCGGACGCCTGGATCAAGTTCCTGGTGAAGGAGCTCGATGACGCCGGTGCGGTTACCCGCAGCTATGTGACCACGCCGTCGGAATTCTTCGTGTCCTGCAACGGCGCCATCTATCCGCTCTATGCCGAGCCCTCGGACATTCCCGCCCAGACCGTCACCCTGGTGCGGGGCAGCGCGCAGCGCGCCAAGGCCAATGATGAATTGCTGGGGCCGCTGGTCGAGGAGGAGCGCGCCGTCTCGATCACGCTCGCTATGCTCCAGGACCGTATCCCGGCGAGCTTCACCACGGTCGCGCCCAGGGCCGAGCGGGTCGTGCTGCCCTCCCTTCCTGCCGCGCGGATCATCGAACGCCGACGGGTCGAGATAGAGGGTTCGGGTCTTTCGGCATCGGAATATCGGGTCGAAGCGGACGCGAACCTCGGCCTTGATGAGCGGCTGTTCCTCGACCGCGCCTTTGGTGCCCGTGTGTTCGCGGTCAGCGCCGATCGTCTTTCGCTCAAAGCGGGAGAGACCGCCCGCCTCATCATCGTGCGACGCGGAGAAAGCCAATGAGCGAGGAAAAGAAAGGCGGGAAAGAAACCCCGCAGGATCTTGGCGCCCCGATCAAAGGCTTTTCTCGCCCCCCGAAAGATCACTATGAGGCCAGGGACGGAAAGCAAGGGCAAGCAAAGGATCAGAGCACCGTTCGCGGTCCGGCCCTGCTCGATCTGAAAGCCCATTGGCGCACCATGTCGGCAAGACAGAAGCTGCGCGCCAAGCAGGTCGGCGTCGGAGCAGCGGTCGCGATCCTGGGCTATGGTCTCTACACAGCATCCAGCAGTTCCTCCGACGACAAGCCCGATCTGCCCGCAGCCTCAAAGCTGGACATGGGCGCGGGCCTGCGCGGTGACAGCCTGGAGACCAAGCTGCGCGGTGATCTCCAGAAGGTGCTCGACGGCCAGTCCCTGCTGGGCGATCGCATCACCGCGATCGAGGAAGGCAAGGTCGTGCCTGGCAGCAAGATCGGCGGCACGTCCGCTGACGGTGGCGATCTGCCATCGGCCATGCCGGGCACAGTGCCGGCCTTCCCGCCGCCACCGAGCGACGCGGAGCTGGACAGCGCGATGGGGTCGATCCCACCACCCGTGCCGCCGGTCGCTCCGGCAGCACCGCCCGCGCCTCCCGTCGAGAAAACGGTCGGTTCGATAGGCGCTGCCACCAGCGCGATCATCCCCGCCGCAAACAAGGAGGGCGCCGGTTCCGGCAACGGAAAAAAGTCGCGGACGATCTATTTGCCGCCTGGTTTCATGAAGGCACGACTCCTGACCGGGATCGACGCACTGGCCAGCCGGGACGCGACCTCGAACCCGGAACCGCTGATCGCCCGCGTGCAGGCTCCCGCCGTGCTGCCCAATGATGTGAAAGCCAATCTGGCCGGCTGTTTCGTCATCGGTAATGCGACCGGCAGCCTCGCCAAGGAACGGGTCGAGGTCCAGCTGGTGTCGCTCTCCTGCGTCGATTTCGACGAGCGGTCGGTCGTCGATCAGCCCATCAAGGGCTTCTTCGTCGACACCGACGGGAAGAAGGGGCTTTCGGGCAAGGTCGTGACCCGCGCCGGCGCGGCGCTGGCCCGATCCTTCATCGCCGGGACCGTGAGCGGCTTTACCAGCTCGGTCGAAAACAGCTTCGGGGATCTGTCCACCTCGGCGCTGGGTTCGGTCCGCACGCTCGATGCGACCGATGCCGCCAAAAGCGGCCTTGCCGGCGGCCTTTCCAAATCCTCCGACAAGCTCACCGACTTCTATCTCGACCTCGCGCGCCAGGCTGGCCCCATCGTCGAGGTCGGCGCCGCCAAGGAGGTGGTGGTCGTCATCCAGGAGGGTGTGACCCTCGACATCAAACCCAGCGCAGGGAGCAAATTCTGATGGCCTATCGTCTTTCGAGGGGTGTGGCCCCCATGCCTGACATGCCCGTCCACGCCGCGCGCCGGGCCGGATCGCCAGCGCTGCTCGGCATGGCCCTGCTGCTCACAGGCTGCTCCACCATCGGTTCGGTCATGTCGCCCTACAGCGAAAAATTCAGCTGCAAGAATAGCGACCATGGGCAGTGCATCCATCCCGACAAGGCCTATGCGGACGCGGTCGCGGGCGTGTCGTCCCGCTCCGATCCCGCGGTTACCCATGACAAGGCTCTTCTCAGCCAGGGAGACGGTGCCGCGGCAAGAAGTCCTACCAGGCAGGGCAAGACGGCACCATCCCCCTATTTCGGCTATCGCGACAGTGTCTATCGGGAGCTTCAGGGCCTGGTCGATGCGCCGGTCACGCCGATGCTGCGCCCCGGCCGCACGGTGCGCACGCTGATCCTGCCCTATGCCGACCGCGAACGGCCCGACCGGCTCTACATGCCGCGCTATGTCTATTCGATCCTCGAGAGGCCCCAATGGGTGGTGGGCGATTATCTGGTGAGCCCGGTCCAGCCCGCCACGCGCGTGCCGGTGCTGGAACAGGTGAGGGACAAGGGCGCGGCCGCCCGCGCCGTCGAGGGCGAACCTACCGATATACCCGCTGCGCCTGAGGAGGCACGGCCATGATCGCGCTCGGAACCCGCCATGGCGGCGGCCTCACCCGGTCGGACCTGCATCGCGCCGTCGCGCGCGACGCCTATTCCGATTTCCTGCCGCTCGTCGCCTGGAAGGAAGAGGATGAAGCCTTTCTCTGCATCGACGATGGCTGGGGCCATGCCTGGGAACTGATCCCTTCGGCCTATATGTTTGCCCATGTCCATCAGGCCTTGCTGGGCCTCCTCAACATCCATTTTCCCGATGGGACGGTGTTGCAGCTCCACGGTTTCGCCGATCCGCTGATCGACCATGCGCTCGATGCCTTCCTGGATATGAAAACCCGCGCCGATCCCCTGATCCAGGCGTCGGCCCGGCGCACCGCCGATTATCTGCGCGCCGGAACGGAGGGACTCGACGCACTTCACGGCATCCCCGTGCGCGATTTTCGTCTGTTCCTCTCGATCAAGACCCGCGTCGAGCTGGGCCATGACCTGCGCCGGCAGGTCGAGGAACAGCTCTCAAAGCTTGGAATCCGCCGTCTGCCGCCCGAGGAACTGGTCAGCTTCTATCGCCGGATCTTCAACGGTCTCTTCGATGCCGCGCCAGGCGTGTTCGCCGATGGCAGTGACGGCCAACCCGCCCCGCCCGTTCGCAAGCAGATCATCGATGCGGGTCCCGACCTGCTGTTCGACGGCCCGGAGGTCCATCTGGGCAATCAGGTGGCGCGCTGCCTGACGCCAAGGGCACCGGCGCGGCGCATCACCGCCGAGCGCGCCAATCGCCTGCTGGGCGGGATGCGCGGGGCGGCCGAGGACAGCGACCAGATTGGCGGCCCCTTTCTTTTCACGCTCAACATCCTGTTCGATCACAGCCAGTTCGAAATCCACAAGCGCGCCCAGATCCTCTCCGCGCAGAAAGCGGCGGGCAGTTTTGCGGTCGAGGTGGGCAAGCAGATCGAGGAAATCGGCTGGGTGCTCGATGAGGCGGGCAACAGCCGCTTCCTTTCGGTGATCCCGATGGTCTGGGTCTTCGGCCGCACCAGCGCCGACGCGCGGGAAATGGCGGCGCGCGCCAAGCGACTCTGGGAGAGCGAGCCGCTCCCCTGGATGATGCAGGAGGAGAGCTATCTCAATCCGGTCCTGTTGCCGATGAGCCTCCCCTTCGGGCTCTATCCCGAAAAACGCACGATGCGGATGCTGGAACGCGATTTCCGCATGCCGGTCAAAGCCGCCGTGCTGTTGGCGCCGGTGCAGACCGACTTTCGCGGCGGTGGCCGCCCGGCCTTGCTCTATACCGGGCGCAAGGGCCAGCTCATCACGCTCGATCTCTTCGATCCGCGCATCAACAATTATAATTTCATCGTCTCGGCCGAAAGCGGCGCGGGGAAGAGCTTTCTCCTCAACAATCTCTGCCAGCAATATTATGCGCAAGGGGCGCTCATCCGCATCATCGATATTGGCGGGAGCTATCGCAAACTCTGCACCCTGTGCTCAGGCCGCTATATCGACATTGGCGAAGAGAAGCTCGTGCTCAATCCGTTCGACATGGGCTTCGCGCTTGATGGCGATGATCGCCAATCCGCGATCTCCATGGCGGTCGCGATCGTCGCGGAAATGGCCAATGCCGCAACGCGCAAGGGCGTCTCGACGTCGGAATGGAATCTGCTCAAGTCCGCTGTGCAGTGGACGATCGACGAAGGTCATGCCGAGGAAGGGATAGACAGCGTCCGGGCATGGCTCGGCGCCTATCCGCAATTTGCAGCGTCCGATCTCGACCGGGTCGATCATCTGGTGCCGGCCGCGCGGGAACTCGCCTTCAACCTGCGCGATTTTGGCAGTGATGGCGCCTATGGCCATTTTTTCAACGGTCCTTCAACCTTCGACATCAGCAACGATGAGTTTGTGGTGCTGGAGCTTGAACGGCTCAAAGCCATGCCGGACCTGTTCAACGTCATCGTCATGGTGGTGGTGAACGCGGTCACCCAGGAACTCTATCTTTCCGCGCGCGACCGGCCGCGCTTTGTCCTGTGCGATGAAGCAGCGCAGTTCATGACCCGGAGCGAGGGCCAGGACTTGTCGCGGCTCGCCGAAGCTTTCGGCCAGGGCTATCGCCGCGCGCGCAAATATCAGGGCAGTTTCGGCGTTGTCCTCCAGAGCATGAACGATCTGCTGCTCTTCGGCGGCACCGGACAGGTGATCCTCGAAAACGCCGCGACGCGGTTCCTTCTTCAAGGATCGACCTATGCCCAGGCGGTAGAGAACAAGATCCTCGATTATTCGGGCTTTGTCCTCGACCTTTTGAAATCCGTCCGCAACGCCAAACCCCATTATAGCGAGATCTTCATCGACTCTCCCCTGGGGCTGGGCGTGGCCCGGCTGGTGGTGGACCCCTTCTCCTACTGGATCAACACCAGCGCGCCGCAGGAGGTGGCCGCTTTCGAGGCGCTGATCCGCGCCGGGCGCAGTCCGCTTGAAGCCGTCTGCGAGCTGGCCGGGGTCGATCCCGCCGAGATCCTGCCTGCAATCCAGCATGGAGGGGCAGCATGATGCGCAAGCCTTCCACTCATCCCGATCAATTGCCCCTGGGGTTCGGCAAGGATGCCGAAATCGAGCGGATCATCGAGGCCCGGGTCGCGATCCGCGCGGAGGCGGAAGCCATCCGATGGCGCTTCCGGCTGATGGTGATCGAAACCATATTGCTCACCAGCCTGGTGATCGTGACCGGCCTGATGCTGCATCAGCCGCCCATGCTGATCGCGCGCGGCGCGATACTGATCGGCGTCACTTGCCTCAGCACCGGACTGCTGCTCATCCTGCTGACCGGCTTGACGGGGAAATGCCTCGCAGCGTTGCGCACCTGGAAAGCCCGGCGCTCCAATCTTCTCGCTGCCTGGAAACGGCCATGACCGGCATCTTTTCATCCCGTCCCGGACAGCCCGCCATCCGCATGATCGTCGGCACCCATCTGCTGCTGACAATCCAGGCGGGGCTGGTGCTGTGGTCGGCGACGGAACTGGACATGGGCCTGCGCTGCATTGTCGGCGCGGCCGCTGTGCTCGGCCTCGCGGCCATCATCACCGCCATCCGTGGGGGCGATGCAGAGGAAGGCCGGATTTGGCGGCCCTATCGGCTGCGCCACCATGCGTGGCGCAAAGGAGGGCAGCCATGATCCACCGCCCCCTCATTGCAGGCATGACGATAGGCTGTTGTGTGCTGGCTGTTCCTGCGGCCATCGCCAGCACCGCGACGATTGGCCGGACATGGCCCATAGCCGAACCCGACGCGTTGGCGGAGATCGAAGCGCGAGCCGCGCGACAGCCCGCCAAAATGGCGGCTCACTTTGGTCCACGCGCAAACTGGTCGGCACTACGTGCTGCGTCGCTCGGGAACGCCCGACAGGACCGAACCCGTTTCGTCGTGCCCTTCTATACCCTGCCCGACGAAATCCGCCTGCCTGATGGCAAGCTGCTTTATCCCAAGGGCTTCACCTTCAATCCACTCGACTATGTCTCGTTGCCGCAGCGTCTCGTCATCGTCCATCCGCGAAACCTTGGCTGGGCGCTCGACCATGCCCGGCTCACCGATTTCATCCTGCTGACGGCGGGCGATGCGCTTGAACTCTCCGAGCGAACCGGGCGGGCGCTTTTCATTCTTGAAGAGCGCGTCAAGGAGCGGTTGGGCCTGACTGTGGCGCCCGTCATCGTCTCCCAGGTCGGAAGGAAGCTCGAACTCCAGGAATTTGATGTCGTCGACCAGCGAAAAGGGGAGCGGCAATGATTCGTTCCAACATGCCCACCGCGCAATTGGCCGAATGCCGTCCAGTCTGCACGCGGTGTAGCGAACGGCTCAAAGCGCGCCTCCCGCGCCGCAACCTATGGGATGTTCAGCAATGCGTGGATCTTTGCGACAGGAAGGTGGAGACGCAGAGGCACGTCGGGCAAGGGCTGGAACCCATAACGCATATAGAGCTGCTTGCGCTTCTCAACCTTCGCCGGATCGCCACAGTCGAGAATGTCGAGGAGCACAAGGGCGATTCCGACATCCATCGCGGCGCGGCCGATCCTCTTGAGAGCGTCGGCAAGCAAGAGGCCTCCAAAGCCTTTGCCCTGGAAACGGGCATCGACCCCGATCATCGATATGAACGCAGCGGGTATCTGACCATGCCCCGGCCGGTTACGCGTAAAAGAAGCGGGCAGGTGGGAATAATCGACACTGTGCGCGTTCAACGTGTAAAAGCCCAAAAGCTCCCCTTCGGGAGACAGAAGGACAAACGCCCGCACATTGTCCGCTCGGGCCAGCTTGCTTGCCGTCTTGCGCAAATAATTGTCGACTTGATCAATCCCGGACGAAAAAGCCGCCCGGTCGTGCCGCGCCGGATCAAGCGGCTCGATGATCATCCCCTTATCAGTCACGAAGCCTCGCTCTTATCGGCTTTCGATCATCTGGTCATGCCGGGCGAAGGCTTCGCGCAGAGCATCCGAGGGCGGACCCGGATTCTCGAAGGCATTGAGAATCGATTCATAATCCTTCCGGCTCAAAATCGTACGTTCGTGCGTCTGGATCGTCTCCAGTGCCGCCTTATACGCGGCGTTCATAACGAATACGGAATCATCGACACCACACCACGCCGCAGCCTGCTGAATCGCCTGCTTGATATGCGGCTTGGTGCGAAAATTCATACGCACCGTGCTCCGCTCGTTGATTGCACCCGCTGCGTCATCAAACGCTTGCATCGCCAAAGCCTCATCTTCACTGTTCCGCATATCATGTACGCCTTGCGGGCGCACATTTCAAGATCGATCGACTTCATAGCGACTCGTCCGATGAAGCAGATGCTGTGCCTTGGCATGGGGGGTCTGGCTATGCTGGTATCGACGCCGGCCCATGCCTCCAAATGCGAGGCGGGAACGATCTTCAATCCCATCACCAAGGTGCGCTGGACCTGCATCTTCCCCATCACCATCGGGGGCGTCCGGGTCGGCAGCTTCGACAGCCTGTCCAAGGAACTGGACGCCCAGTCCGCCTCCAAGCCGCTCTGCGCCTGTCGGAAGGGCACCACCTTCTGGTTCGGCGTGAAAGTGAGCTTCTGGTCGCCCAACCGGATGATCGACGTCGTTACAGAACCCGGTTGCATGATGGCGCTGGGCGCCGACCTCATGCCCACCGGCGGCAAGCTCCAGGGGAGCCAGAGCAGCATCGCCGACGGCACCAACACGCGCAAGATGTTCGCGCAGATGCATTATTATATTTCCCCGGTCTGGAAGATGCTGGACATGTTCACGGACCTCCCCTGCATCGAGGATGACGGCTTCGACGTCGCCATGATCACCGAGGTGCTGCCGACCTGGCAGTCGGGGACTTTGGGCGCGATCATCCAGCCCGAGGGCATCTTGTTCGGCAATCCCGCCGCAGGGCTGGCCTGCATGGCCGATAGCGCGGCGGCTGCCGCCGGCAAGGTCATCGATCCCCTTTTCTGGTGCATGGGAAGCTGGGGCGCGACCTATCCGGTCGCGGGCGACATCCATTTCGATGACTCGGTCGAAGCCTGGGCCGGCATCGCGGCGCGCGGCACCTTCATGATGGGGCGGCTTGGTGCGCTGACCATCTCGTCCGCCGATGGCTGCTCGTTCAAGCCCCAGCCGATCTGGACCAAGAGCCGCTACAAGCTCCAGATCATGGAGCCGGTCAAGGGCGGCAAATGCGTCAATATCGGCCGCCCCGGTGCGCTCTGGTCTTCGGGCAAACATGCGCCCGGCAAGGACAACGCCCAGTTCATGGCTTTTGAAAAGGTGATCTGCTGCGCGGGAGTTTCGACCCCGTGAGCCGGTCCCTTCCCCCATCCCTCGCACCGATGCGGGCTTTTGCCTGCTCTGCCCGCCACAGCCATGGTGGCTGTCCCGCGCGGCGCGAGGACGGAGCGATGCCGCGGTCCCCCTGCGGCATCGCTCCACCTATGGTCAGCACGGCCGCCGAACCCCTGTCGGCGGTGGGCAAAACCCCTCTCCGGCCCGCCGTCGTGGTGGCCGTGCTGACCACCATAGGAGGCCAGGCCGCCTTTCGCGTACTGGGTGACGTCGGGGCATCGGGCGTGTCCCACTGCTTCCGACTGCGCCGCATGTCGCGCGCCGCCCCGGATGCCGCGTCATGAAGTGTCACGCGCTCCTCCTCTCAGCGGGCATCGCCATCTGCCTTCCCGCCGTCACCCAGGCGCAGACGATGGAGGAGCGCGCACGCAGCGCGGCCACCGCATCGCGAACGAAGACCGGCGACAGCGATGCCCTGCAAAGCAATTATCTCACCCCCAGTCTTGCCGGCCAGCCGGTCAGCACCATCGACAACAGCAAGAGCTTCGCGCCGAATATCGCCTGCCAGAAGACCGCGACGCTGCTCGAACTGCTCGCCCAACCCGCCTCGACCGGCGATATCGGCACGCTGCGCATCTCGCGCGACAAGGATCTCGACGGCTCGTTCGACGAAACGCTGAATGTGCCCGTACCCGTATCGGGCATCTGCGCCAATGGCATCATCTCCTGTGCGCCGGGCAGTTGGAACCAATGCCACCCGTTTCAATGGGAGGTCGGCAGCAGCGGCAATCTCAAGCTTGGCGAGGTCGATCTCACGGCCCTTGCCGGCTGCTATTGCGTCAACAACAGCTGCGGCGCCAATCTCTCCTGGGGCAATATGGCCTCGATCCTCAAGGATCTGGGTGGCGGCGTTGTCGGGGCGCTCACCACCGCCGATCCCCGTATCGGCGTAGCCCAGGCTTCCATCGATGGTCCACTGATCCGCTATACTGGAGCGCAGACCACGGCCTGCACGGCTCAGCCCCAGCTTTCGGCGACCAGTTATCGGAGCAACCCCACCGCGATCCAGGGCGACGCCTATTCCGTCTCGCAGGCAAGCAGCGTCTTCCAGACCCTGGCCGGTTCCGCGGCCGGCAACGGTAAAGCGCAGCAGACCCGCAACTGCGCGATCGAGCGCGACATCACGGTCAAGGAATGGGGTTTCGACGATGTCCTGGCAGTGCGCGGCTCGATCGCTGCGGTCACGAGCTGCGGAACCGGCTGCCGGCGTTATGAAATTCGCGGCTCCGGCACATGTGGCAGCGTGCCCCCAATCTACAGCGCGACTTTCGATCCCCTGGCTCCGGCGCGGATACGCTCCGCGCGCATCGTTGAAATGGGCGCGGACGACTGGGTCCAGGCAAGGGTCAACGGCCAGATCGTGGGTTATGCGGGAAAGCGCCCCTGGCTGGGGGAGGCCTTGCCCTCGGGCGACTGCCGTATCAGCGACGATCCCTGGTACAACAGGTCCGCCATCGACATCACCTCCCAGCTGCGCAGCGGCGCGACAATAGTCGGCGCGCGGGTGCGGGGTGGCGGCGACGGCAATTGGGGCTATGTCACTCTCGAAGTGCAGGTCGACACGTCCTGCGAGGTCAGCGAGCGGCTGGTCGATCTATGCTCGGGCTATGCCGCCGATCCCGCCTGTCATCTTGTGAGCGAGACGGTCGATGGTGTCGTGACCTTCAGGAATGGCGTCAACACCGGCATCAAGCCCCTGCCCTCCACCCGTCTGTTCGGCACGGGGGCATGCAGTTTCCAATATACGCGCGACTTCTTCGAACGCGCACGCCAATATGCATG
Organism: Sphingobium sp. PNB; assembly: GCF_019873065.1. Lineage (NCBI taxonomy): Bacteria > Pseudomonadati > Pseudomonadota > Alphaproteobacteria > Sphingomonadales > Sphingobiaceae > Sphingobium > Sphingobium sp. PNB. Next base: position 150,544 of record NZ_JAINEZ010000002.1, on the reverse strand, counting down.
CGTCATCGACCAGGCAGACGCCGGCGCACCGGACCTCAGCCGCGGCGCGTATATCATCGACCACTCGACCGAAACGCTGCTGGCGGACCGGACGACCGATGCCAGCGGCATGGTTTCGGCCTCGACCCGTCCCTTCTCCATGCCCGAACGGGGTTCCGTTACCGCCTGCGAGCCCATCTGCAAGACCCGAGCGCCCAAGGCCAATAGCGATGTGGCGATAGACGGTGTCGTCGGCGTCAGGCAAAATGACCCGGCCGGCTGGGACATATTTTACCACAGCTGCTCAGCCGACAATGTCTGTCCGCTCGGGCAGAGGGAAGAGCTGGTGTCGGCCTGCGGCTGCCTCGATGATTTTCCCGAAGCCGTCGTCATGATGCAGAGCGTGCGCCTGGCCGGCGCTGATCTGGTCTGCACGGCGGAAACACGCTGATGCGGTGGCGCCTCTCCTTGTGGACCGCCCTGCTGCTGGCTTCCAGCGTGGCGCTCACAGCGGCGCCCGCCCGAGCGCAGCAGCTTTGCGCCGCCGACCTCGACGGCAGCGGCGATGCCGAGGCCGCAAGGGAAACCGCCCAATGCTCCGAAACAAATGGGGGCAGCTATCTCTGCCCGATCCAGCAGGTCGCCTGTGTCGCCGATGCGGTCGGCGCCTATAGCTGTCCGCTTGGCAGTCAATATCCATGTCTGACCCCCGCCACCGGCGGAACACCCAGTTGCTCGCCCCATGCCTGCACATCGGTGACCGGCGGCGGCATCGAGGAGGAGGATCCGGTCGTCGACGATCCGGGCGCCCCCAATGACGGCGCCGTCGATGCCGACGGCAACTGCCTTGGGGCGATCGAGATTTTTGCCGGGCGCGCCGTTCGCTGCCGTCCGGCGGGCCTCAAGACCACATTCTCCAACTGCTGCAAGGATCGCGGCGAGATCGTGAAGGACGGGATGGGCTCGTCCATCTCCTCGATCGGCACCAAGATCGCCATCGCCAAGGGCGTCTGGTCGGGCATGAAAGCGGCGTACACCGCGTTCAATGCCGGTGCCACCGCGAGCGAGGCGGCTGGCGCCGGCGCCAATGCGATCATCGTCGGCATAGATCCGACGTCGATCGCGATCAGCCTCGCCATCAACTTCATGATGGATTTTCTGCTGTCGGGCTGTGACCAACAGGATATGGAAGTGGGCATGCTCCTTGGCTCGGGCATGTGCCATGAGGTCGGCACCTACTGCGCGTCGAGTATTCTTGGCGTCTGCGTGCAGAAGGCCAAGGGCCATTGCTGCTTTAACACCAGGCTCGGCCGGATCATCCAGGAACAGGGCCGGCCGCAGCTTGCCAGCTTCAACGCCATGGGGTGGGGAACGGCGAAGAAACCCTATTGCCGCGGGTTAACCGCTGAAGAGTTCCAGGCGCTGGATTTCAGCAAAATGGATCTCTCCGAATATTATTCCGACATCGAGGCACGGGCCCAGTCGGACATCCAGATCGATATGAAGGACAGGATCGATGCCTATATGGAGACGGTCAATCCCTAGCCGCGCGCTTCTTGCAGCGGCGATGCTCGTCGCCTCGCCCTGCCCAGCGCAGAGTGAGGAGGACGCGGGCAATGCCCGGCAACGCGCGCAGGCACAGGGCGACAGCGCCTTGCAGCGCCTCAAGGGAGCGGTTGCGAGCCAGAAGGATCGTGCCGAGGCGCGCGGGCCGGATCAACTGCCCGATCTTCCCGAAGCGACACGGCGCCGCGCGTTCGAGGGCCTGCGAAACCGCAAACCGGCCCCAGCCATGGACGCACGCGCGCGATCGGCGCTGACCTCCGGCGAGGACAGCCTCGCGGCCCAGCGGGAGGCCATGGCGAAGCGCCTCGGTCAGGCCCTGGGGCTGGAGGCGCCAGACATAACGGGCCTAGCAGGCGCCACGCCACCCTCGACGCCTCATGGCTGGGTGCCGTTGCTTTTTGCCTCCTCCTCCATGCCCATCCCGATTTTGCGGACCTATGCGACGCAGCTCGAAAAAGCTGGCGGCGTCATGGCCTTTCGCGGCGTGCCGGGCGGGATGACGAAGATCGGTCCGATGGCCAGGCTTTCAGCAGAGGTGCTGCGGATCGATCCAGGCTGCGACGGCCCGGCCTGCGCCATGCGCAATGTCCAGTTGATCGTTGATCCGCTGGTCTTTCGCCAGCACGGGGTCGCGCGGGTGCCGGCGCTTGGCCTGATACCGGGCGATCCGACCCAGCCCTATTGTGAGCGGGACGATGATAGCCCGGCGAGCCGCCACATCGTCTATGGCGACGCTGCCCTGTCCGGTCTGCTCGAAGAATATGCCCGTCTCGGCGGCATGAAGGAGGTGGCCGATGCTCAGGCTCGCCTGGACCGCCGCTAGGGCGGCATGGCCCGAAATCAGGGCCACCCCGCGCAAAGCAGCCATGGCATTGGGAGCGGGCGGTCCCGACACGGCGCCACAACCGCGCCGTTTCTGGCAAGCCTGCGCGATCATCCTGCCGATCAGCGCCGCCGCCTTTTGGGCCTTGCCGCAGTTCACCTTGGTCATGTCGCCCTCGATCGACGCCTGGTTGGTCCACAAGGCGCCGGGCACCATCCGGCGCGGTGACCTTGTGTCGTTCAAGCTGCGGCATCCCCTTGCCGGCCCTGCCCCGGTCGATGTCACCAAATATGTGCTCTGCATGCCGGGAGACAGGATCGAGATGATTGAGAAACCCTCGATGACGCCGGGCGCGAGGGATGGCTGGTATCGGTGCAATGGTAAGCTCATCGGGATCAGCAAGCCTGTCGGGCGGAAGGGGCAGCGCCTTCTTCATTGGCGGCCCACCGAGCCGCATATCCCTGCTGGCATGGTCTATGTCGGCTCCTCCTATGTAGGCGGTTTCGACAGCCGCTATTTCGGCCCCGTGCCCCTGCATCGCCTCACGCGGATGGAGAAGCTGCTATGACTTGGCGCCTCCCAACCGCCCTTGAGGCAATTTTGCTGATCTCGTCACCGACAGCCGCGCAGATGGGTTCGCCGGCATCGGAACCGAAGCAAGGCTATTGGTGGTACGTGGCACCAAAGCCGAAACCCCGAGACGAAGCCGCTGACCCGGACAGGCTGGTGAAGCCGGTGATCCCGCCCATGACCGAGCTTGCGGCATGGACGCCGCCCAAGATCCGCAAGCTGATCGAGCAACAGCGCGATTATGCCGCCACCGTGCTGACGGTCGATGCGGTCGCCGATTTCTGGCGGTTGCAGGATTTTGCGCGGCGCAAGGCGCGGGCCTTTGCCGGCGTGACGCAGCTCGCCATGCTCCAGCATCCCGAACTCAATTCCAGGTCGGCCAATCCGATGGTGGGCGACGCACGCGACCAACTGCTCGGCCAAAAGGATGCTGTGCGCCGCGCCTATCTGCGCGCGCACGCCGGCGAGTTCGCGCTCGTCATGTTCTCGCGGACGAGTTGCGGCTATTGCCGCGTGCAGTGGCCGATCGTCCAGCGCTTCCAGGACGAGATGGGCTGGCAGGTGTCCCAAATCGACCTCGACCGCCGGCCCGAGGTTGCGCAGCGTTTCGGTGTCGATGTGACGCCCACGACCATGGTGATCCGGCGGAACAGTCCGCAACGCATGGTGATCGCTACGGGGGTCGAGGCCTATCCCAACCTCACCCAGACCGCCTACCAGGCCGTCCGTCTGCTTTCCGGCGACATCCGGCCCGAGCAGTTCCTGACTGGCGCGGGTGAGGAAGACGGCTTCTTCGACGCGCTCGCCAATGGTCCCGTTGCTGCAGCTGATCCATCGGCGGACGGGCCGCAGGATGCCAACCCATGAGATTCTGGATGATCCTTCCATTCCTGGCGCCTTCGCTTGCCATGTCAGGCGCAATGGCCCGGCCGATCACGCGCGCCGACGCCATGCGCGCTGCGATCCATCCCGTCGCGACGAACGCGGATATGCAAAGTTGGCTGTCCCGCGTGCCCGCAACCAAGGATTTTCCGCCGGATTTCGCTGCGACATTGGGAGGTGAGGCCTCGCTCTTCATCATCGAGATGACGACGGCGCCCGGATGTCTGCCCTGCGCGGACCTCTGGGCAAAGTTGGCGCAATATTCCCGGCATTATCATTGGCAGGTCCGCACCATCGGCGGCGACGAGGCCTTGCTGCGTTCCGGCAGGCTGGGCCTCCCCTGGGTCGGGCATCCGGTAGCATGGATCCGTCCCGTCGCCGATGCTGATCGCATCATCCCGATCGCGATCGGCACCGACCACGGCGTCAACCTGGCGCGCAATGCCTATCTCGCGGCCAAGATGCTGACGGGCGTGCGTCCGGCGGTCGGGCTTCGCGCGATGGCCAAGTTCACCGGCATCGTTGGAGCAGTTGATCGCGTTGGCGCGACAGTGAGGCCTTCCAGATGATCGGCAGCACGCACGCATCAAACTCCAGACATTCCCAGGCGGAAGCAACCCGACCGCCTGTCAATCAACCTCGCAATTTCGGATCATTGATCCAAATTTGCAAGGTTATTTCCCACATCCGACCATCCTTGAAAATGCCGCGCATGGCGGGCCGGCATCTTCGCCTTCTCATTCCAAGAGGAAGCCCGCCATGCCTTCGCTCCGTCCTCGCTGTGCGCTGATCGCGCTCGGTCTGCTCGCCACCTGCGGCACGACCGCGCCAGCCTATGCCCAGGGATGGGCGGAAAGCTGGTTCGACAATGTGACCTATACCTCGCCCGGCTCCTTCGAGGACCAGACGCGCGGCTATGTGACGGCGGGCGGCATGTCCGGCCGGGTAGATGTCCATGACGATTATCTGATGTCGCTCACCCTCCCCAAGGTGAAAGCCGGATGCGGCGGTATCGATATGTTCCTTGGGGGCATGTCGTTCCTCGACCCGGACTATCTGGTCCAGAAGTTGGAGAGCATCCTTCAGGCCGCGCCTGCGGTCGCATTCCAATATCTGCTCGAAACCCTCGACGAGAAAATGGGCAATATCATCTCGAAGATGGAAGCGGCGACCAATTACCTGAACTCCATCCAGGTCAATGACTGCCGTCTTTCCAATCGCATGGTGCAGATCGCCAAGGGCGACGACAATATGTCGGGCATCATCGAGGAGATGACCGGCTACAAGTCGATTAGGCAAGGTTTCGCGAAAAGCTACCAGCAGAGCCGCGAGAAGATCCAGGCGAACCAGAATAATCCGACCGAGGATCTGAAGGACGCGCTGGCCAACTGCCCGGCCGAGGTGACCGACATCTTCCGCACCGGCTCCCTGCTCTCCCATGCCGCGACGCGCGTGGGTGCCGGCGACTGGGCCTCGGTGATGCGCGCCCGCGTGGGCGACGTCTATATGCGCTGGGACGCGACCGACAAGGTGCCGATCTTCTCGGCCATTCCCGCCTGCCCGCATCAGGACAGCGACAGTCCGCAGGATTTTCTCGTAGGCAAGGTCCAGAGCCGTTCGCTCAATATCCCGCCGTCCGCCGCGGACTGCGCCCCGGACAGCGGCAAAGGGGCTTTGGAGCTGGCCCGGACACGGATGCAGTCGATCGCCACCAAGATCCGCACGCGCGCGGCGCTGACGGCCGAAGAGCGGCAGTTTGTCGCCAATGTCCGCACGCTGCCGGTCTATCGCATGCTGGAATGGGGGGTGCGTGAGGGCGTGCCCGATTCCGTGATCGCCGATACCGATGAGTTGGTGGCGCTCACGCTCGCCTATCAGATGCTCAATGATCTCACCCGATCGATCGATTTTGCGGTTTCCAATGCCGAACGGGGCGCGAGCGCCGCAGGCGCGGCCGATGCCGGCAACGCCAATATCTGCCAGACCCGCATTCTTTCCAAGGGCATCGAGCAGCTGAGGGATTTGCGCGAGGAGGTGCTGCGTCAGCGCGCGCAGATGCGGCAGAGCTATATGGCCGCGCTCAATCAGGCGAACCTTTCCGCCAACTATGCCGGGCTGATGCGCACGCGGGATCGCGATGCCCGCGACAGCGCCGGCACCGCTTCGAACAACAATCGATGAACCTTTTGGAGGCACCGCCCATGCGCCGCCTGTTTCGCCTGCCTCGCCTGCTCATTGCCCTGCCGCTCGCTTTGGCGGCAACGCCCGCGTGGGCTCTGGAGTCCAGTTTCCATACCTATGACGGCTTTGCCGAAACGGTGGATGCGTTCCGCCTGGTCTCGATGATCTTCGGCGATCCGCGCTATGAAACGCTGGTGCTGATCTGCGCGGTCGTGGGGATCGCGCTCGGCGTTGTGATCGCCTCGTTCCGCGGCCAGGGGATGGGGCTGGTTGCGTTCGGGTTCCAGATGCTGATCGGCATTGGCCTCTTCGTCGGCCTGGTCGCGACCACAGGCACGGTCCATGTCTATGACCGGGTCCGCAATGCCTATCAGCCGGTCGGTGATGTCCCCAATCTCATCGTGCTGGTGGCGGGCGTCACCAACCTCATGGAGCGGGCGCTCGCCGAGACGATCGACGACAACACCACCGACCCCAACGCCAAGCTGGAATTTGGCGCGGGCGGCCACGCCTTCGACCTCTTTCTGAATGCCGTCTCGCCGCGCGGCCCCATGACCGACACCTTCCTCGACGCAACGATCAAGGACTATGTCCGGCAATGCTATCCGGTCGCCCGCGTCTCGCCGGCCTATGGCGTCGATGATGATCAGCTTTTCCGGGGCACGACGGACCTTCCCGCCTCCTTTGCGGCCATGGCCGGACCGGCGACGTTCAGCACCGTCTTCACCTCGGCCGACAAGGGCGGCACGACCATGAGCTGCCAGGAGGCCTGGGACCATATCCAGTCCCGCCTCAGCGATCCAACCCTGTTCGACAACTATGCCCACCAGGTCTGCCAGAGCAGCGGCTATGATGTCGCCGATGGTAACCAGCTGGCGCGGTGCCGCACGCGTCTTGGGCAGCTTGGCGACGGGATGATGGGTACGCCCCTTACCCTTCAGGCCTTCTTCTCCGATGTGCTGCTGGGCAGCAGCGTCGGCGATGTGCTGTTCGAGGATAGCCCGGCGACAGCGGCTCGGGTGATGGCGAACCGGGCGGTGGTGTCGAGTGGGCTCTCCACCATGTCGGTCGCCAATCAGTGGATGCCCACAATCCGCGCCACGGTGTTCGGGATCATGCTGTTCATGATGCCGATCGCGCTGCTGTTCATCCTGACGCCGATCAATCTGCGTGTCGCGAGCTTCGCGCTCGGCCTGTTCGTGTTCGTGGCGCTCTGGGGCGTCATCGATGCGGGCATCTATCAGCTGACCCTGGGCCGGGCGATGGCGGTCCTGGCCGAGATGCGATCCAATCATGTCGCCGCGAATGCGTGGATGCTGGCGCCGTCGGCAGCGCTGAAGGCCCTTGCGATCTTTGGGTCGTTCCGCACGGCCGCTGCGGGCCTAGCGGGGGCGTTCGTGTTCACCGTGTTCCGCTTCTCCGGCAATGTGTTCTCGTCCTTCACCGGCGGCGCGCTTCAGGCGCAGGGCCAGGGCACGGCGGCAGCGACGCCCCTGATGACGCGGGAAGGCTTTGCCTCGGCGCTCGAAGCCCAGGCATCGGCCTCCGGCACGATGGCCCGCAGGGGCACGGCGTCGAACTTTGGAGATTTTGGGGAGCGCACGACGTTCAGCAGCGATCGAGCTTTCGGCGCGGCCGGAACCGTCTTGGGCGAGCATGGTGGCGGCCTCGCTGGCGGGAGCGCCTTCGCGCTGGGTGGCATCGACGCCGCGCGAGAGCTGGGCGGCATCTCCCCTGCTCTTGCTGGCCGCGATCTCAGCAATCCGACAACCGCTCAAGCGGTCCGGGCTAATGCGACGACGGGCGCCATCCATAATTTTGCCGAGAAGGATGCGTTGCGGGCACTCGGCACGACCTATTTTGGCGAGGGGCAGTCGGGGGAGCGGGCTTTTGCGGCATTCGCCCAGAATATGGTGCAATGGAAAGCCTTCGGGGACCAGCGCGCCTATGACATGATGCTGTCGGGCACGCAGCGGCATTTTGAGCGCAGCGGCTATGATGCCAGGGACGCGGCGCTCAAGGCCTCGACGCTCATCGGTCAGGCTTCGGCCGATCCGACTTTCGCCAAGATCACCGCCAACGCCTTCGATCAGGAGCAGATGCTGCGAAACGATCTGACGGGCGCGCAGGTGCAGGTCGGGGCGATGGAGGGCCGCCGGGATTATGCCGGTGATCATGTGGCAGCGACAGAACGGGGCAACGTCGCCACCGAGCAGGCCTGGCGCACAGGCAATAATGCCGGTCACCGCAGCGCCGCCTCGATACTCGGCCTGTCGCTCGATGAAACCAGCCGCCGTATCGGGTTCATCAATGCCTTGTCTGGCGAAGCGCGCTCCACGGCCATTACGCAGCTCTCCCGCGCGACTGGGCGCAATGAGGCGCAGGTGATGCGGGCGCTTGAAAGCTATAATGCCGCGACCCAGGTCGGGACCGCCGATGGCGCGACGGCCGAAGCGGCGCGCGAGGGCACCAGCGTCTATGGCCGTACCCGCGAGGCCGCCGGATATGATTTTGCCGAGCGGTCGGGCAAGCTCGACGCGCAGCGCGAGGTCGGGCTGGATGGAACGCGGTCTGCGGCCAGGATCGGCGAACAGCGCCGGGAAGCTGAGAATTTCGGATTTGCGCAAGGCGCTGCGGCCGCCGGCGCAACGGTGCGGGAAGCGGCGCGTCTCGACAGCTTTATCCAGGCCTTGAGCCGCACGGCGGGCAATCAGGTCGATATGGCCGAAGGTGGCGCGGAAGGCGTTGCCGATCGGGCGCGCAATGAGCGGCTCACCGGCATTGTCGACAAGGAGCGTCTCACCCGCATGCAAGGCCTTCTCCGTGAGAACGGCATTGGCCTCTCGAAGCGGCAGATTGCGATGGACCAGAATGGCGATCTCAACCTTAATCTGACGCCTGATACTGCCGCGCAGATGTGGCGGGCTGGACTGATCAATGAAAGCCAGCTGGGTGCGATTGCCGGTGGCGGGCGGGCGCGGTTCAGCTTTGCCCATAATGATCTGCTGGTCTCGAGCAGCACCGGGTTCAGCCGATCGGCGCGGTCCGACACCAGCACGCGGTTCGAAGCGGGCAAGCAGGCCGGGCCAGATACGGTCGAGCATTTTCTGGGCGGGGGTGCAGAGGGGCATGCCATGATGGCCAATTGGCTCAAGGGCGGGTTCGAGATGGACCGGAAGGGCAACTGGCGCCTCAAACCGCAGGTGGCTGACACGCTCCAGCGGGACGTCCAGGCGATCATGGTGCAGACAGGATGGACACGATCGCTATCCCGAAGCGCGAGTCATCAGGTGAGCAACCGGTCATCTTTTGGCACCAACATTGGAGGATCGGTGGAAAGTACAAGCGGCGCGAACCGTAGCATGCGACAGACACGCGGTAGTGTCGGTGGCCAGGTCGGGTTTGAAACATCTGACGCAGGCACTGGGGTCACTGACGCTCGAGCGAGCACTGACATTGTGAATTACGATGTACGTGAAGCGATCGCTGCGGCCGAACGCGCGGCTTCCCGATCATCTCGACCGGCTGACGAGTTTACTCGAGAATTGGGCCACCAAATCCTTGGCAACGAGGGTCTCCGTAACCGCTATCTCATTCAAGCTGATGCGGCTCGGGGAACACTGGATCTAACGGCACCTCTAACGTCCGTCGAACAGCATCAGATTTTAAAGAGTGGACGCTTCAGCGCTGATCGCCAGTCGGGAATGGGCGACGGCGATCCTGACTTCAAAGCCCGCTAATGGATCCCTCTCACATGTTCATTTCGCCAAGCTTCGCTCATTGGATTGCCTGGGTGCCAGTAGTAACTCGAATCGGTAGGATCGGTTGGGTCCATTTTTCGAAACGGATATCCACTCCGGCCAAAGTTGCTGAAGGAATCTTGCTCCGTCCCATCACTATCACCCGCAGCAAAATTGTGGTGAATCCATTCCTTGAAAAAGCCGAAACCCAGTACCGGTACGATCACAAACGGATGAAGTAATGCGCCGACCGGCACGACAATCGCGCCTGGAAGCAGATAGCCGGGCACCGCAAGGATTACAGCCCAGAATATCGCCGCTAATCCCAACCAGAGTTTGGCGTACCATGGATGCCAAAACCAATCCCTCGCCCGGGGTGACGCGTTTCTGGGATGACCATTTTCCGCGTTCGAATGGGGCGCATTCTGCTCTGCCATGGGTTCCTCGCTTCGCCACCACGATAGCATATCAAGTCATTCAGATCACACACAATCGTTCCCAAATTCGTGCCAATCCACTCCTCCTTCCTCCTGCTCACCTTCCAACACCGGGCGGCTAGCAACCCGTTTCCGAATACAGAGAGTGACGCAGCGATCTCGCCATTGCCTGGCCAGATTGGCTTGGTCCATGGCCCGTGTCATTGCCGCGTGTGCCGCGCGCTTCTATGAGAGAAGCTGCTTTAATAATTTATTCGAGGCGAGGGGATCATGCCGACACTCCGCTTCCCGCTTTTGCAGGGGGATAATGACCGGACCGCCTTGATCGATGGTGAGCGCCGCGTGACTTATGGTGCGCTCCACGGCCTTGCGGACCGCCTTGCTACCGGATTGCTGGAGGGAAAAGTAGATCTGGAGGAAGAACGCATTGCCTTCTTCCTGCCCGCCAGCACCGACTATGCGGCTGTGATGCACGGCGTCTGGCGCGCGGGCGGGATCGCCGTTCCCTTGAATGTCGGCGCGACCATTGCCGAACTGGATCATTATCTTAGCTGCGCGCGGGTGACCCGGCTGATCGCCCAAACCGAGCATCATGCCATGCTGGGCGAATTGTGCGCGAAACTGGACATCCGTCTATTGCAGCCGGCCGAACTCATGGCCGGTGAAGCAGGCGTCCTGCCGGCTATTGCCGATGAGCGCCGCGCGATGATGGTCTTCACCAGCGGCACCACCAGCAAGCCCAAGGGCGTGGTGACGACCCATGGCAATATCCGGGCGCAGATCACCGTGCTTCTGGACGCCTGGGGCTGGTCGGACAGCGATACTATCCCCCTGTTCCTGCCGCTGCATCATGTCCATGGCATCATCAACGTACTGAGCTGCGGCCTATGGGCGGGCGGGACGGTGCATCTCTTCCCTCGGTTCGACGCGCCCGCCGTCGCCGCCCATGTCGCGGCGGGCGACTATTCGGTATTCATGGCGGTGCCGACCATCTATGTGAAGCTGCTCGACCATCTCGACAGCCTGGAAGAGGGTGAGGCGAAAAGGGTCTGCGACGGCTTTGCCGCCATGCGCCTGAACGTGTCCGGCTCAGCGGCCTGTCCGGTTCCATTGTTCGAGCAGTGGCGGGCACGCACCGGCCAGGTGCTGCTCGAACGCTACGGCATGACCGAGATCGGCATGGCCCTGTCCAACCCCCTTGATGGCGAACGGCGGGCGGGGCATGTCGGCCAGCCCTTGCCGGGAGTCGAGGTGCGTCTCTACGGTGAGAATGAGCAGCCCATCGCGGAAGAGGGGCAGCCGGGCGAGATTCGCGTCAAAGGACCCAATGTCTTCCTCGAATATTGGGACAATGAACGATCCACACGGGACAGCTTCCGTGACGGCTGGTTCTGCACCGGCGACATGGCGGTAATCGAGCGGGACTATTACCGGATCATGGGACGGACCTCGATCGATATCATCAAGTCGGGCGGCTATAAATTATCGGCGCTTGAAATCGAGGCGGTGTTGCTCGCCCATCCCGCCGTTGCCGAGGTCGCCGTTATCGGGACCGAGGATGCGACCTGGGGCGAAGTCGTGGCAGCCTTCATCGTGCCACGGCCGGGTCACAAAGCGGACGCCGAGGAGATCATTGGCTGGTCCACGGGGCAATTGTCTGCCTACAAGATCCCGCGACTCATCCATTTCGTCGACAGCCTGCCCCGCAATGCCATGGGCAAGGTTACCAAGCCGGACCTGAAGACGATACTCAGGGCCGCTTCAGCGCGAGCTTCCTAGGATGGGCCAACTTCTTGATGGAGGCGATTGCGGCATCATGCGGACGGGCCGTTTTCCGGCAAAGGCTGGGACCTTGCCGTCAGTCGGCTTCGGAGGACCGCATTGTCGATTCCGGACGCCAAGTAGGAGCGAACCTACCGTCCGTTGGTGCCGACAAAGCCGCCGTTCCCGGGTCCGGATCGGAGCGTCGGAAGCCGCCCAGAATGCAGGCCTGATGGTACGACCGATCTGCCCAAGCGGAAGAGGACTGTACCGATGGGCAGTTATGCGAAACAGTTCTGGAATCTACAGCGGATTCATTGACAAAGCGCGGATCGAGGGGCGATATAATCTTAAGTGATCACCGCTCGCCAAGTAGGACAGGTGGGGTCCGGACGACGTCGGCAAGGTGAAATCTCAGGCAGGAGGGGAAATGGAGGACAAGGCCGTCGCCGCCTTAAGCAAGGAGCAGCTCAAGGAAAACGTAAGAGCGATCATCCTCCTGCAAGGCAATACCTACATCAAGGAATTGCTGCGCCTGCACGGCGTCAAGATCGGTGCGACGAAGAAGGACTTCGCGCAGAACATTGCCGATGCCGTCGACGACGGACGCTTGAACCAAGCCAAGATTGAGGCTTGGCTCAACGAAGTCGAAGGCTGGGGCAACCAGCACCTCTATCTCTTTGCTGCGCCGTCAGTCACCCCGCAGGACGTCGCCGTCCTTCTCGCCCAAAGCGACTTCAAGGATCTGATTGGCAAGAAGCAGGACTATGACTTCCCGGAGCAATTTACGCTTTCGAACATCGCGCACGAGCCCGACCGCCTGTCGATAGTATGGCATCTCGGCAAGGAAGGCTGGGACCGGGCCAAGTATAAGGACTATGCGAAGACCATCGGGCTGGAGCGCTACCGCTTCGAGGCCTACCGCCAGCGCATGGACCGAAGCATCCTGCGCTTCGAATGGCGGTTCGCCGACGCATACTGCGCAATACTTGTCCATCGCAACAAGGATATCGACCATGAAGAGGCCATGACGATCGTTTGGCAGATCTTGCAGACCCTGAAGATATGCGACGCACCGTGCGCGCGGTTGTCGCTGTCCGACGCAGTGAAGATGGCGAGCAAGGAAAAGGGCACGAAGAACGCGCGCCTCGAGGCCGATGGCGGCTTCGTCGAGCTCGTCTCGACGCTCAAGGATGGCGGGATCGACGAGGTCGAAGCTGTACGGCACGCCCGAAACGCGGTGAACGACGCGGAATTCGCCCGCGCGCAAGGCATGTTCGACATCGCGACTGGCGGCGAGGCTGATGAAACCATCGCCGTCCAGGTGTTCGGGAGCGAGGGACGACTCCGGCTCTGGGCACAGTGCAAGCGCGACGTTGTTTATGCGGTGGTTGATCGTGTAATGAAGCACAATGCCCCGGTCGCCGATGGTTGATCCCGCGGCATGGCAAGCCGAACTCGAGGCTCGCCGCGCCTCGGGAGTTGGGCTGGAGTTTGACCCCGCCGCTTTAGCGCAGGCCGTTGACGCGCCGTGGCCGCATCCGGACCTGCAAGCGTTCCTCGACGACCAGGTCCAGCAAGGATCTCTCAGCAGGCTGGACCTGTTTGGTTGCCCGCGGCCGGGATGCCATCAGATTCTGAACTCCGGAATGTTGGAAGCCGGCGAATGCCCGTCGTGTGCGCTCGCCTTCGCTGAACAGGACGAACCGCCTCAAGCGCTGACGCGCTACCGTCTCGCCGGTGCGCCGAGCAGGGACCTGCGCTGGATGATCGTAGTTCACGGAATGAACACGCGTGGTGTTTGGCAGGAGGACTTCAGTTGGCTGATCGCCAACCGGCTTAAATATTCTGCGCCGATCTTGATCCACAAATATGGCTGGGCAACCGTCGACGTCCTCGCTCGGTGGATTCACCACCGGCTCGCCAAGAGGCTTGGGCAGCGTATGCGCAAGGCCGCCGAATACGCCCGGTCGCGCGGCCTTCCGGCGGCACCCGACATCCTCGTGCACAGCTTTGGCAGCCGCCTATTTTCGCTGATCCTGCTCGACGAGGCCTTCGCCGATCTGCGGTTCGGCCGCGTCATCACCGTCGGCAGCATAATCCAACCCGACTTTGACTGGTCTTCGCTAATCGCGGCCGGCCGCATCGAGGCCGTCCTTAACCATGTCGGTGGCAGGGACAATATCGTCCCCTGGGCTCAATTCTTCATCCCAGGCACAGGCCCGGGGGGGAGAGTGGGCTATCTGGACGAAGCCGCGCTGAACCAGCGGACCGTCGATTTCGATCATTCGGCGGCGCTTACCGAGGCGAGCCTCAAGGCGCAGCTCGATAAGGGCGGCGAATGGGATCGTTTCCTGACGATGCCGACCGGCCAGTATCGGCCGAGCAATCCCTGGCGACCGGACAAATGGTCCCCCGTCCCCCGCTTGTTGCGGGCGCCGGTGCGGCTGCTAGGCTGGACGATCCTGACAATCTTCGGACCGTTTTCTTACTTGCGTCGGAAGCTCGATGCGTGACGCTGGGGCAAACGCCGCTCAGTTCGTTATCGGGCGAACTTGCCATGCCTAGTTGCCAAATTTTCGTTTTCTCCCAGCGCCCACATTCCGGCCGTTCCTAGCCGATTGTACCATCAGCAGAACCTCCCTTACATTCACCAGAGCAAATGACGGCAGCTGGGCGGCTTGCTGAGCGGCGCCTCCGGGGTATCTTATAACTGGACGGCATGAACGGGCTGGCGCCCATCAGTCCGATTTTACTCTAAATTCGTTTGTTATAGTCTGTCAGTTACGCTTTAACGGCGCACGGTCCCGGGGGGAGGCTTAGACGGCTTTGGTTCAAAATTCCGACTTCAAGGCGATTGTGCCAAAAGAGATTGTGCACGCCGCCTCCGCAGATCATGTCCAGGCTGGGCTACCGATCCCGAAGGCCACCCGCGTCCAGATTTTCTCCCCGGACGACTGGGAGGGGTTCACAGAGGAGTGGGCGAGTTCGCTCACGGGCTATGCCATCGTGCGGCGCTTCGCCGGAGCCGGAGATATGGGCCTCGATGTCGCCGGCTTCACCGACGCAGCGGGCTTCAGCGCGCCGTGGGACAATTATCAGTGCAAGCGCTACGATCATCCGCTGCGTCCTGCAGACATCCATGTCGAAATCGGGAAGATCATATACTATTCGTGGTTGGGCGAATATACGGTGCCGAGAAGGCACTATTTCGCCGCGAGCAGAGATGTCGGTACGACGGCGGCAAAGCTTCTCCTCGATCCGAAGAAACTCAGGGAAAGCGTCAGGCAGGCTTGGGAAAAGCAATGCAGGCATCAGATCACGACGACGGCAGACGTGGCACTCACAGGCAGCCTCCTCTCCTATTTTGACGCCTTCGACTTTTCGATCTTCGGCTCCAAAAGTGTGCTGGAGCTGATCGCGCAGCATGAGACGACCAAGTTTCATGCGATCCGTTTCGGAGGCGGCCTCCCGCTGCGTCCGGCCCCACATGTTCCCCCGGCGGAGCCCGCCGAGCACGAGAGCCGGTATATTCGACAGCTCCTTGATGCCTATGGAGACCATCTGGGCGAAAATGTGCCGGATCTCGCCGCGCTCGCCCTGAAGCAGCCGATGCAACGGGACTTCAGTAGGCAGCGCGAACGCTTCTACAGCGCGGAAGCGCTCAGGAATTTCTCGCGCGACACCGTGCCTGAGGGCACGTTCGACGCCCTGCAGGAGGAAGTCTTCCAGGGCGTCGTCGACATATGCGAGAGTTCGCATTCTACGGGGTTCGAACGCATGAAGGCGACCGTGTCGCAAGCGGCCCAAGTCGCCTCGACATCCAACCCGCTGGCCCCAGCCACACGCGTTCAAGACCGGCAGGGGATTTGTCATCAGCTTGCGAACGAGGATCGCCTGCATTGGGTATCCACCGATGAGTAAGCGCGTGAGCCCCTTCAACAGCCCCCTGGAAACCGGCGTCCGCGCGCTATCGATCCTCGAGGCGGCTCACCCTAGCGGCTGCGACCTGCAGAGGCTGGTCGAGCTCGATTATCTCGTGGTTCATTCGGGCGATGCCGGGGGTCCGGAGAGCTTACACGCGCCCCTGCCGATGCGCGCCGGCGAACTTCTGGTGCGCAGGGAAGTCATCGAGAAGGGACTGCTGTTGATGGCGAGCCGCGGGCTGATCGAGCGGGTGGCAAGCCCAGACGGGATTCTCTACCGCGCCGGCGAGGCTGCGGCGCCCTACATGGCAGCGTTGAGCGCGCCCTACTCGATCGAGTTGCGCGCCCGGGCAAACTGGGCCGTGCAGGCATTCGGCCATATGACCACCGATGCGATCCGCACCATTACCCAGCGCTTCTTCGAGAAATGGACAAGCCAGTTCCAACCTGGGCAGCTTCTAGGACCTTCCGCGTGAGCAGCTATCTGCGCCTCGACAAACTGCGCTTTTCCGGCCCCTCCAAGCGCAGCGAAATCCGCTTTTATTCGGGCGTCAACGTGATTTGTGGCGCGTCGGACACCGGCAAGTCCTTCCTCGCCGAAGCAGTCGATTTCATGCTCGGTGGCTCCGAGCTGAAGGTAATCCCGGAACGGGAAGGCTACAGCTCGATCGAACTTGGTCTATCCAGTACCGAAGGCCAATCCTGGACCTTTGAACGCGCGATCTCAGGCGGGGATTTTATCCTGCGTCAGGGACAGGCGTCAGAGAAGCTGCGCCAATCGCATGCCCACGAGCGCGTCGACAATATATCGGGATTCCTTCTCGCGAAGATCGACCTTCTCGGAAAGCGGATCCTGAAGAGCAGCACGAAGAACAAGACGAATAGCCTCAGCTTCCGCAACCTAGCGCGTCTGGTGATCGTGCAAGAAGGGGAAATCCAGCAAAAGGGCTCGCCTTTCTGGGGTGGGCAGTTCACGCTTAAGACGGCCGAGCTTGCCACGATCAAGCTGCTCCTAACCGGGATTGATGATTCCGCTGTCGTGTCAGCCGCGCCCGACGAGCCGGACCAAGCCGGGCAGATCGGATTGCTGGACGAGCTGATCGCAGACCTAGTGTCGGAAATCATCGACATGGGGGAAGAGCAAGGCGAGCTGGAAGCGCAGCTCGAAAGGCTCGAAGCCTCCGCAGCAGAACACCGGGACAGCGTGGCGAATGCTCAGCGGACGCTCGACGCGCAGATGGGGGAGCGCCGCGAGCTGGCGAAGCAGCAGCGCGGAATCGACGACCGTCTCGACGAGATTCGTGAGCTGCTCGCACGCTTCGAACTGCTTCGGGAGCATTATGGCGTGGACCGGGAGCGCCTGAGGGCCATCCAGGAAAGCGGGACGCTATTCGCATATGTCGAGCGCGTGGCCTGCCCCTTGTGCGGAGCGGGTCCTGAGACCCAGCATGCCGACGCCGATTGCGAGGGAAATGTCGCGACGATCGTCGAAGCGGCGACGGCCGAAATCAGCAAGATAGAGCGACTGTCGGAGGAACTCGCCTCGACGGTAACCGACCTGCTGACCGAACAAGGCAGCCTATCAGCGTTGCGGGCGACGGTCGAGCATGCCTATGCGAACGTTGACGCAGAGATCCGGCAAACCATGGCGCCCGAAGTGGAAGAGGCCCGCGCCAAATTCACAGACATCATCGAAACTCGGTCAGTGGTCCGCGGATCACTGGCCTTGTTTGATCGGTTGGAAAAGCTCGAGGCACGCCGCGCCGTTCTGGATGACGTGACGCCCGAGCCTGCCGAAAAGGCTAAGGTCGCGGTCGGATTTTCGGAGGTGGTCGCCCACCAGTTCTCGTTGAAGGTCGAACATATCCTCAAGGCTTGGAATTTTCCTGGCGAATGCCGCGTCCATTACGATAAGGATACGAGCGATTTCGTTATCGACGGTAAACCGCGAGGCAGTCGCGGCAAGGGGCTGCGCGCGATCACGCATGCCGCCGTTTCGATCGCTTTGCTCGAATATTGCCAGGAGCATGAACTGCCGCACCCGGGCTTTCTGCTGCTAGACTCCCCGCTCCTTGCTTATTTCAAGCCTGAGGGGGACGAGGACACCGCGCTGCAGGGTACAGATCTGAAAGAGCGCTTCTACAGCTACCTCAAGGCGCACCATGGCGGTGAAAGCCAAGTTATAATCATCGAAAATCAGCATCCGCCGGATAGCGAGCTCGAGGGCCTCAACCTTACCGTGTTCACGCGCAACCCGGCCGAGGGACGCTTCGGGTTGTTGTGAGACAGGCTCAGGGCGCCGACATAGCCGACCTAGATAGTCTCAAAACTGCCCGCCGGAACCGGACATAGTTTCATCTGCCGCCGATGCCCATTGAACGACCGGAAACAGGGATGTCGACTCGCGGGTCAGATGGCCCCTCTTTGGGGGAAGCCATCGTATCGATTGCCCACCTTGCTACCACGATGCGCGCCCGTGCGCCGGGCACATCCCCCTAGGCAGGGGTCTGTCTCTACGCCTGCAACGGCAGCGACAATGGTCGAGACGCCCAGCTCTGCACCGGCTTTGTCCCTCAGAGACGGGAGAGCCCTTTCTGGAGATCGTCCATGTTCATGGCGGGAGATATTTCAAAAGACGCGTTCAACCCCACGAAGAAGGGCTCGGCCAACGCCGGAATGTCGGCAGGGGACGCCAGATCAAATATCGCGACCATGGTCCGTTTGCCGTTCAGCGCAGTGAACCAGATTCCCTCCGGTTTGGCGGCCTCGGTGAAACCCCGGATGATCTCTGCCATGCTGCCGCCCTTGATCGCAGCGTTGGCCGCCTCTACTTCCATTTGGACTTGAAGATACATGCGCATATTTGCCTCCATCCAGAAGCGCATCGCTTTGTCGACCATACCACAGGATTGCGAATCCTGCGCCATCGACGGGGCCGTAAGAAGGCATTTGTAGAAATGTAGGAGGTAGCGCGGCTGCCTCCGAACCCTTCCTATGGTCAAAGGGCCGATGGCTGGAAAGTCGGCGGGTCCGATCAGTCGCCTTTCGACACAGAAATGCGGCTAGCGCCGCTCCCGGTGCGGAAGTACGGAGCGACCTCTGCCGCCGACAAAGTCGCTCCTCGCGGCGCTCGAGCAGATCGTCGAAACCTGACGTAGGTTCATCTGCCTAAGTAAGGCTGCCAACGGCAGAATTTAGGACCGACTGGCGGCGCGGACTGTCGAACGACGACCGGACAGTCCCGCTCATCGCCAGCAGGGCGGCATCATTGAGGTTTGTGCCCGCGTCCCGCAAAATATCGCAAAGTGAGTGCTGGCACGACTTGGCATCGATCCGCAAAACTGATTCAATCATCGTTGAATCATGGGGGATACTGCGTTGTTGGAACGCTTCCAGTTACTGAGCAATATCGGGCAATTCGACAATGCGGTGGCCGCCGCGCAGTTACCGCCGCTTACCAAGCTCAGCCTTGTCTATGGTGAAAATGGTCGCGGTAAGACGACGCTCGCGGCGATCCTCAAATCGGCGAGCACCGGCGATCCGGCCGGCGTGATGGAACGCCGGCGGCTCGGCGCCGCCGATCCGCCGAACATCGTGCTTACGCTCGCCGGGGCCAATCTCACTTTTCAAAACGGCGTGTGGAACGCTCCGACGCCTGACATCGTCGTATTCGACGATGCCTTCGTATCTGCCAATGTGTGCTCCGGGATCGAAGTGGAAGCCGGGCACCGCCAGAATCTCCACGAACTGATCCTTGGTGCGCCGGGCGTCGCGCTCAACACCGCACTGGTTGGCTATGTCAAACGGATCGAAGAGCACAGCAAGGCCCTGCGCCAGCGCGAGGCGGCGATCCCCGCTGGCACACGGGGCGCACTAACCGTCGACCAGTTCTGCGCGCTTCCCGACGAAGATGATATTGACCCGAAGATCGCCAATGCCGAGCGCGCGCTCGCTGCGGCGAAGAACGCCCAAGCGATACAAGCGCGCGGGGAGTTTGTTGCACCGGCGCTACCCGCCATCGATGCTGATCAGATCGTCACACTTCTTGGGCGCACGCTTGTCGATGTCGAAGCCGACGCGATCGCGCGGGTACGCGCGCATCTGACGCGGCTCGGCAAGGAGAGCGAGGAATGGATCGGCAAGGGTATGGGATTCCTGCCCGCCATGCGCGTGGATGACGGTACGGAAGCCTGTCCGTTTTGCGAGCAGAATCTAACCGGATCACCGTTGCTGCGCCACTATCAGGCCTATTTCAGCGAGGCCTATGAGGCCCTGAAAACCACGATCACCGAGATGGGTAAGGCCTTTGCCCAAGAGCATCGCGGTGAGGTTCTCGGTGCCTTCGAGCGTTCGGTTCGTGAAATCGGCGAGGCGCGCACGTTCTGGGGTGCCTATATCGACCTCCCGGCATTCGACCTCGACACAGCTGCGATTACGCGCGATTGGAACACCGCGCGTGACGCGGCGCTCCGGGCGCTTCGCGCTAAGTTCAGCGCGCCGCTGGAGGCCTCGGCGCTAGACGACGCCGCGCGCGCCGCGATCGATCTCTACGACGAGCGCCGACAGCAGGTTGCTGATGCGGCGGGCCAGCTTGTCGAGCGCAACGGCGATATCGCGCTGGTGAAGGAGCAGGCAGCAGGCGCGAATGTCCCGACCGCCGAGGCTGATCTTGCGCGCCTGCAGCTTATCAAGGTTCGGCACGGCGAGCCGGTCAACGCACTGTGCGACGCGTATCTCGCCGAAAAGGCAGAAAAGGCGTCGACCGAAGCGCTGCGAGACGCCGCGCGCGTCGACCTGGACAACTACCGCCAGAACGTCTTTCCTGCCTATCAGCAGGCGATTAACGATTATCTCCAGCGCTTTGGCGCTGGCTACCGCGTCGATGCGGTAAACTCGGTTAACACCCGGGGCGGATCATCCTGCACCTACAGTGTCGTTATCAATCAGGTCGCCGTTCCCGTCACGGCAAGCAAGGGCGCCAGCTTCCGCAACACGCTGAGTGCGGGCGACCGCAATACGCTCGCGCTCGCGTTCTTTTTCGCGTCTCTAGAACAGAACGCGCAGCTGGCGAACGCAATCGTCGTGATCGACGACCCTATGACCAGCCTTGATGAACATCGCTCGGTCGCCACAGTCCAGCAGATCAGGCTGTTGCTGCCGCGCGTGCGCCAAGTGATCGTCCTCTCCCATTTTAAGCCCTATCTCTGCGACATATGGAAAGGTGCGACGACAGGGTTGCGCAGTTCGTTTCTAGTCCGGCGCGATGGTCAGGGATCTTCGATCGCCGAATGGGACGTTCACCAGGACTGCATCACCGAACATGATCGCAATCATGCCCTCGTTGCCGGGTTCGTTGCCACCGGCGATCCGGCGCAGGAGCGCCCCGCCGCAATTGCACTGCGCCCGATGCTTGAGGCCTATCTCCGCGTTGCCTTTCCAGCGGACTTTCCCCCTGGGTCGCTGATCGGACCATTCATCGGCCGCTGTATCCCGCGAGTTGGTGCTACCAACCAGCTTCTCTCACAGGCAGACATCGACGAGCTTCGCGCACTCAAGGACTATGGCAACAATTTCCATCACGACACCAATCCGGCCTGGCAGACGCAGGCGATCAACAGTCAGGAACTGACCGGCTTCTGTGAGCGTGTCCTAGCTTTCGCGCGCAAGTGAACGAACCGCCAACAAAGGCAACATTGAGCGGCTCCTTCGCGATCGTCGAAAGCAGGCGTTAGTTCATCGGCGGCGCAACGGATGGCCCCTCCGGAAAACCCGAACCGCTTGAACCCTTGCCGCTCTGCCATTTGCCATATGGGTGCTGTCCATTGGCATGATGGACTGTTAGTCAATCGCTTGACGGCGGCTCGGCCTCGGGTTCCCGCAAGACGGTAAGGTTCGGCGCTTCGGTCTCGAGCTTCTTGTGCGCTTCGAACAGATCGACGCGCATCTGCATGTCGAGCCAGAGATCGGCCGACGTGCCGAGCACATGGGCAAGACGCACCGCCATGTCGGCGGTGATCGCTCGATGGCCGTTTATGATCTGGTTCACGGTGAAGCGCGACACGTCGAGCGCGTCGGCCAGCGCCTCCTGCGTGATCTTCGCGCCGGGCTTGCGCAGCACGCGGTCGCGCAGGAACACACCCGGCAATTGCGGGGGAAAATCTCGAGTCTCAGCCATCGCTCTCATGCCACAATTGCAACTCGACTGGGCCGAACGGCGGCGTCCAGCCGAACATCAGCCACCATCCGTCCGCGACCGGCACGCGCCAGCGGCCCGGACCGTAGGCTATGACCTCGCCGTCGAACAGCAAGGTCACGTCCGACCAGATGTGGCAGTCCATGAGGAAGTCGGCGAGCGCCGCCACTTCCTCGGCGAAATCCTTGGACAGGCCGACGATGCGGCCATGCCGCTGGGCCTGTTCGACCCGAAGGTCCGAAATACGCGAAACCATGTGAATTCACTCCAACCCTGAACGATGCGAGCCGCGCGAGATGCGCGGCGACGGCATCGCCCTCGGGCGGAGGACAACCGGTCCAGAGCGCGAAGCTGAGGACCATCTCGCGGGTGGAAGACTGTGCCCCCAACGGCGGCGGAAAACTGAAGACCAGCCGCAAACGCACATGCTCGCGAACCTGCGCAACGACATGCTGCGCGAGATCGGAGAGGTGCGCTTCGACATCCGCGAAGCCGTCATCGCGCAGGAAGGGATTGCTCAGGAGACTGGCGACGAACGCATCGATCAGCGCGTCGCGCTTCTTCGCCGACATGAAGTTCTGCATCGCAAACATACGATGCTGGCCATCGACGATCGGTTTATCGAACAGGCGATTGAGATTGGCGGGAACGAAAAGCGCGTTGTCGACGATATCGAAGATATGACAGCTGCTTGGCGCGACGTGCGTCGCGATCGCGAAGCTGCCGATTGTATTCCAGAACTTCGTTGGGCTGCGACGTGCTTCGTCAAGATGATCGATTAGGAGGTGCGTCACCTCCTTCGCTGCAACGAATCTGGACCAATCACGGCCAGGCGCCAGCCACTCAGCGAGTACGGGCCAATCGACCTTGCCTTCTCGCTGCGAGCGGAATTTGGTTTCGCTCTCGGGCAGCCGCCCGAGATAGCGCCAGGCCGCAACCAGCGCGGTGCTGGTCGAGGCGAACGCCTCGCTGAAATTCTGCTCAGGGGAGAACGACGGCTGCATCAACTTGAAATGGAAACAGTAGCATTACATTTCAAGGTCGAGCCCGAAAAAATTTCCGACCGCTATCCCAAGAGTTCGCGCGTCAGAATATCCTCGGTCGGCAAGGCCGAGCGGGCGAGGCAAGCCGACAGGCAAAGGATCAACAGATCCCACGCGTCGACCCAATCGCGATGATCCAGCTTGCCGCTACTACCATGCGCGGCCCGCGAACGCCGCCCGTAGCTGCGCTTGGCTTCCTCATAGGTCTTCAGACGATCGCTCCTTACCGGTCCACAAAGCTGGCTCACCAGCAACCCGAGGCGAAACGACACTTCGGTCGAGACATTGGGGAACAGCGCCTCGATACCCTGCCAGATATGCAGCAGAGAAGAGGACAAGTCGGGAATGGCCGGCGCTGTCTGCAACGCAAGCCGGGCGGCCTTAAGCGGCTGATGCGTCGCTTCCAGCGCCGCCCAGCGCTCGGCCGCATCGACCGCGCTGCTGAACGCTTGCGCCGAAACTGTCCGCGCTGCTCCCACCGTGATCGACTGGAAGGTCGGCTCATGCAGCCATCCCTCGATCTTGCCGTCCCCCGACACGAACCCACTCTGGAGTTCGGGTGGCAGCTTGGCGCGCATCGTCGCGGAATCGCGGTAGTTGAGACCGCTGTAGTCGCGCAACGTGTGTGTCATGCCGAACGGCATGATGAATGGCGATACCCATTGCAGGTATAGCATCACCTGAAGGATGCGGACGCGCTCCTGCGCATCGGCGAAATCCTGCGCGTCCCTTATCTCGATTTCGAGGTGGCAGGCGTTCAGGAACACGTCGAGCAGATGCCAAGAGAATTGGAGTTTGTGCGAGGCGCCAAGTGTCGCGAAGTCGAAGGTGGTCATCTCCCATTCGCGCCGACGCAAGACAGCTTTGGCAGTCTCGACCACCTGCGGCAGATCGCCGGGCGCAAGCGCGAGGCAAGGGAAGAAATAGCTTGGCATCAGCTGTGTTCGCCGACGTCGCCGCCGGACAGCGAGACACTCGCCGCGCGCTCATCCAACTCCGCGGCACTCGGCACCCGGCCGAGTTCGACGCATTTGCGCAGCAGGGTTAGCAGCACATCGCCCGCGAGCGCATAACCTTGTTGCAGGACTTCGGGTTTCGCGCCGCTGCCGTGAACGACGCGAGAGCGCACGTCATAGCCCTTTTTGACGCGTTCGAAGTAAAGCGCCTTGTCCGCCGGCGTGCCATCAAGCAGGATCGCCGCATGCAGTGCGATACGACGCCGCAGCTCGGAATCGATATCGAGCAGACCTTCAATCCCTGCCCAAAGCAACATGATCTTCGCATCGTCGTCGAACAGATAATGGGCATTGCCATAGCAGCGCACCGCGTTCTGGAACCGGTTCTCGCCGAGCAGGCTTTGGAAGCCGTCGAAATGCGCGGTGGCCCAATCGAGATAGTTATCGCTGGCCGGCGCCACGCTCGGCAGGCGATGGATGACGAGATTGCGATTGGCGAGCGTGAACCGCGTCCCATGGTTGGCTGCGCAATAGAGCGGCATTACCGGACGCCGGCACGCCAACGCCAGTAGATGAAAAAACCACAGCGCGTTCCACGTCTTCGCCGCGAGTGCCTGGCCACCTTGCTCGTCAACGATATGCAGCGAAAAATCGGCTAGCGGCTCCATCGACATGACATTGAGCGTCTCGCGCAGTTCTCCGACCGTCCGACTGCCGAACGAGGTGTCATTCGAGGGCGCCTCGGGCGATATGATGACACCAGGCGCAATTTCACGCTCGGCCTCGACCGTGATGCCGTGCCCGACCAGATGAACGAAATTTGCAGTACCGACGTCGATTCTCACGCCTCCGAAATTACGGGATGCCGGTTGGTGCAGCAAGGCGAAGAGCAGCTTCCCGGTCTGGTTTGCGCCTTGCCCCGACCGAGGGTCCGCTTTGCTTTGGCAAGCGCTTACTAGCAGACAGTCAGGACTGTCCAACAGAGCGGACATAATGCCCGGTACCAGCGCAGCCATGGCGGGTCCGCTATCTGGAAGCCGGAAACGTCCCGTGAGCGGCGAAGAAGGGTCGTTAAAACCCAATCTCGCCCAGGCAGGCCGATGCCTGCCTGACATAGCTGTCGCCGAACAAGCGGGCGTGCACGAGCAGCGGCCATAAGCGATATATGGGTTGCCGCTCACGCCACCCTTCTTCGAGACCACAGGCTTCGTAGAATGCGACCGGAGGATTGTCGAACAAGCTGAGCATCGCCAAATCGACTTCCCGGTGGCCGTAATAGGCTGCCGGATCGATCAAGCCGGATATGCTGACGTCGCTGACCAGAATGTTTCCGCCCCAAAGATCGCCATGAAGCAAGGCGGCCGGCGGATGGTCCGGCAGGAACTCGCCCAACCGCCGGACCAGTTCCTCAAGGCGATCCCCCAAATGGCGATCAATATGGGGAAGATGGCAGCGCAGCCGGTTGTCGCCCCAGAATTCGATCCAGCTGCTTTTCCGACCGTTCAGAATGGCCACGGTTTCGAAGGCATAATCAGAGTCCCAACCATAGGCGCCGGCGGTTGGCAGATGCAGATGATCGAGAATGTCCGCAAGGTTTGCCCATGCACGGGCAAGCCGCCCCGCAGCGGGCAGATCCTCCAGGATCAGCAATTCGGCTTCCATCGCGAGGATCGTCGGCGTCGGCACGCCCCTTCCGCGCAGCGCCTCCAGCATCGTGGCTTCGACGGCCACCAGCGAGCCGGTCTTCGCGATCGCCGTCCCCCCACCGACCAAACCAAGCCGGCTGACCGACGAAAGGCTGCCGCCGGAAATTTGCGTCACGCTTTCGACGCGAGCTCCCAACAAATGGCCCGCGCGCACAAATATCGACCTCACACAGCGATCCCTTATTATCTCCTGTCAGTGATAGGCGGTTTCCGCTGCCAGGCATAGCGACGACGGACGGCCCATACCGTGCCAGGACGCCTCTCCCATGCGCCGACATGCCCTTGATCGGCCATTGTAAAAGCGGCACAATATCAGCGCGGGCAGACCGGGACAGGAGCTTGGTTTGCAATGGACGATATGAGTGAGCAATTTCTTCGCCTCAGGGCGGTGATCCAGAAAACCGGGAAGCCCAAGGCTTCCATCTATCGCGACATCCATCTGGGCACGTTTCCCGCGCCCGAAAAAATAGGCGCCAGGGCAGTGGCCTGGCGCCTGTCGCGGATCATGCGATGGATGCGATCTCCCGCCAATTACCAGGACGACTGAAACCAGCCCAGCGCTTCGACCGGCTTCTTCTTCGGGGTCTTGTCCTCAATGACGATAGCCTTCGAAGCGCGCTCCGCGTCATCGAGATAGTCCGCCCACCATTTCATCATCTTCCGGCGGGGATCGAGATAGAGCGCGGCGTTGTAAACGCTCCGCACCCCTTGCGGGACATGGGCAAGCTGCATCTCGATCCAGTCGGCGTTAAAGAGCGTCGATTCATTCAATATGGTGCTGGCGACCGATCGGAATCCATGGACGGTCGCCTTATCCCCGACGCCGAGGCGGCGCAGGAGGACCAGCATCCGGCTCGAACTGATCGTGTCATCATTGTTGCCGATGACCGGGAAAAGATATTGCCCGAACCGCTCGTTACAGAACTTGCCGTAGACGTTGAGCTCCCTGAGTTCGCGGAGCAGTTCGACGGCCTGTGGCGGCAGCGGCACCAGATGCTCCAGTTGCATCTTCATGCGCTCGGCGGAAATGCGCCACAGCGGCTTGGGTCCGCCCAGCCCTTCGAACTCGCTCCATTGGGCGTGGCGGGTTTCCTGGGTCCGCACCATGGTGAGGATGGTCCACCGCAGAGCAAGATGGCTGAGCCGGGAGCCGGTGTCCGCGTTCAGCGCGGCATAGAAGCGCGGCAGTTCCGAGATCGGAACCTTGGAACGATGCTTGACCCGCGCCCGCTTGCGCATCACTGAGCCGAGGTCGGTACAGGGATCGGACATGACGCGGCCGCTGGGGATGCCATAGCGGAAAATCTCGCTGCAATAGCCCCGGACGCGATGGGCCATTTCGAGCGCGCCGCGATCCTGGATTTTCTGCAAGGCCTCCAGCATCATCTGCGGGATGATCGCCCGGACCTTTTTCTTGCCGATGACGGGGAAGATATCCGCCTCAAGCCGCCGCTCGATCACGCCGGCATAGCGGGCAGACCACCCTTCCCGTTTCACGGCGAGCCATTCCTCGGCCAGTTGCTGGAAGGTCGTGTTCTCGGCCTTCACCTCATATTTCTTCAGGAGGCGGATGTGGGCCGGGTCTTTCCCCTCGGCGAGGAGCGCCTTCATCTCCTCACGCCATACCCGGGCGCGGTCGATGCTGACCTCGGGATAGGTGCCGCCCTTGAGCGTCTTTTGCTTGTAATCATAGCGATAGGAGAGGCGCCACTGCGCCTTGCCGTTGGGCAGCACGCAGATGTGCAGCCCGCCGCCATCGGCTTTCTTGATGGGGCGTTCGGAGGGTAGAATCGATTGAATGAGACTGTTGGTCAGCACCGGTCAGGACTCCTGAAAACGGTGCGTGGGATTTGAAATCCTGTTCCAAAGACCAACAAAAAGACCAACAAATCCCATGCAAACCACCTGAGCGGTCATGATCCCATTGGAGACCATGTTACATGAGATAACTGCCTGAAAACAGCAGTTTTTTTGGCGACTGAACCGCGCCGGGTTTGCCGGAGGCTCCAACTCCTGAGAAGGTGGAGCCTGTATGAGCAAGACGACGAACAAATTTGCGCCTGAGGTCCGCGAGCGTGCGGTGCGGATGGTGCTGGATCACGAGGCCGACCATCCCTCTCGCTGGGCAGCTATTGTGTCGATCTCGGAGAAGATCGGCTGCGTTCCGCAGACGTTATTTGAGTGGGTGAAGAAGGCCGAGGTCGATAGCGGTAAGCGCGCCGGTGTCCCGACCGAGGTCGCCGACAAGGTGAAGGCGCTGGAACGCGAGGTTCGCGAGCTGCGGCAGGCCAACGAGATTCTCCGCAAGGCGTCGGCATATTTTGCGCAGGCGGAGCTCGACCGCCCGTTCCGGCGATGATCGCGTTTATCGATGATCACCGCGATGCCTATGGGGTCGAGCCGATCTGCCGCGTGCTGCCGATCGCCCCATCAACCTATCACGAGCGCGTCGCGCAGCGGCAGGATCCGACACGCATGTCGGCACGGGCCCAGCGGGATGTCGCCCTGAAGCCCGAGATCGCGCGCGTGTTCGCCGAGAACTTCGCGGTCTACGGCGTGCGCAAGGTTTGGCGGCAGATGATGCGGGAGGGCTTTCCGGTCGCCCGCTGTACGGTCGCGCGTCTGATGCGTGAGATGGGCTTGGCAGGGGTGATCCGGGGCAAGCCGGTGCGCACAACCATCAGTGACAAGGCGGTGCCGTGCCCGCTCGATCACGTCAATCGCAGGTTCTACGCGCCAGCGCCGAACATGCTGTGGGTGTCGGACTTTACCTACGTCGCGACCTGGGCCGGGTTCGTGTACGTCGCCTTCGTCATCGATACCTACGCCAGGCGGATCGTCGGCTGGCGAGCCAGCAGGACGGCGCATGCCAGTTTCGTCCTCGATGCTTTGGAACAGGCGCTTCACGATCGCCGGCCGGCCCATCGGGGCGGCCTCATTCATCATAGCGACCGCGGGTCGCAATACGTATCCATCAAGTACACCGAGCGCCTCGCCGAAGCCGGGATAGAACCCTCGGTCGGCAGTGTCGGCGATAGCTACGACAACGCTTTGGCCGAGACGATCAACGGCCTCTACAAGGCGGAGGTGATCCACAGGCGTGGACCGTGGCGCAGCTTCGAAGCCGTCGAATATGCCACGCTCGAATGGGTCGACTGGTTCAATCGTCGTCGGCTGCTGGAGCCCATCGGCAACATCCCGCCTGCCGAAGCCGAAGATCTATATTATGCTGCCGCAAGCAATCTCGATATGGCGGCGTGACTCACAACCCAACGCCTCCGGCAGACCCGGCGCGGTTCAGACCTCTTGAAACTTTGTTGGTCCATTTGGACCTTAGTCTGGTTGCGGGAGCAGGCTGCTTAACTGCAATAAGAGTGCGGAGAAACCTCAGCGTTACTCAATTACAAATAGAGCCAAACAAATTCAAAATGATTTCGATCCACAATACATCGCACCTATTTTAATTAACAATATTATCAAAAGATAATTTCGTGAATAAACGAAGCAAATAAACGGCGCTTACGATACAAGGCAATGATCGAAAAGATAGGCAATCCCAAAGCTTCGATCTGTCTCGACATAAATTTTAACGAGTTTCCGCCCCCAGTGGGGGTCGGCGCCAGAGCGATACCTGGCGCCTCTCCACATATTTTGATCAATGCAGGTTCTAGCGGCCTACCAGGACGATTGAAACCAGTCGAGTGAGCCTACAGCGCTTTTTTTCTGCTTAGGCGTCGCCATGCTTTCTATGGAAATCGCAGCGGAGGCGCGTTCCGCACTTTCCAAATAATTCGCCCACCAGATTAACATTTCGCGACGCTGCTTGAGATAAAGGGCTGAATTGTAAACGGCGCGAACTCCTGATGGTGCATGGGCGAGTTGAAGTTCTATCCAGTCTGGCAGAAATATCCCGGCTTCGTTCAGAACCGTACTTGCTACCGAGCGAAATCCGTGGACCGTCGAGCCGGGCGAGATATTAATTCGCTTCATGACTACCATCATACGGTTACAGCTAATTATATCGTCTTCGTTGCCCACGACAGGGAACAGATATCGTCCAAATCGCTCATTCCCGTGTCTTCCGTAGACATTGAGTTCCCTGATTTCACGGAGCAACGCGATAGCTTGAGGGGGAAGTGGAACGAGATGTTCTTGCCGCATTTTCATGCGTTCTGGCGGGATCCTCCATATCGGCTCGGTACCTCCGAGCCCCTCAAACTCGTGCCATTGCGCAAATCGCGTTTCCTGTGTCCGAACCATCGTTAGGATGGTCCAACGGAGCGCTAGATGGCTTAGGCGGGATCCTGTGTCTGCGTTGAGCGCTGCATAAAACCGCGGAAGCTCGTTAAGGGGAATTTTTCCCCTGTGTTTCACCACCCGCTTACGCAGCGCGAGTGCCAGATCACGACATGGATCGGTTATCACCCTCCCATCGGGGATACCGTACTTAAAAATGTCACTACAATAACTCCGGAGTCGTCGCGCAACTTCGCTTGCGTCGCGTTCTTCAACACGTTTTAAGATCTCAAGAACCATTCGAGGCAAGATTGCACGCGCAGGAATTCTTCCAAGATATGGAAAGATATCTCGCTTTAACCTTCCTTCGACGCGCAGCGAGTGACGCGGCGACCATTCTTTACGCTTAATTTCGAGCCATTCTTGAGCCAACTCGAAAAAAGTGATGCGAGCAGCCTCATCCTCATATTTCTGATTGCGCTTGAGCTCGGCAGGGTCTTTGCCCTCGCTGATAAAATTTTTCAAATGATCGCGCCAAGCACGGGCCTGTTGAATGCTGACTGCAGGATAGGATCCACCTGCAGCCGTCTTCTGCTTATGATCAAATCGATATGCCAGCCGCCATTGAATTTGGCCGTCAGGTGCTACACAGACATGGAGGCCTCCACCGTCCGATTTTTTTATCGGCCTTGTGGTTGGAAGAAGCGATTGGATGACATCATCGGTCAGCACCGAACAGAACTCCTGTATCGATGCGCGAAACTCAAAATCCCTTGAGCGATACCAACATTTTTACCAACAAAACGCATGAATTCCAAAATCCGTTTAGAATCCCACGGATAAGGATGATACTTCAATTAACATACTGATAAAAGGCAATTTATTTTAATTCACTTGAGACTTTGTTGGTCGTTCTGGTCCTAGGTCGCGTTGACAAAAGGGATTCCCAACTCGGTGAAGTTCTGATTCAAGCTTGGCTTTTGGAAGGGCAGGCATGGATCGCGGCGACCTGAGCGACGCAGAATGGGAATTGATCGGGCCGCTTCTCCCACCCGAGCGGGGCAGGCATGCTCGCCCTGCCGGAGATAACCGGCGCTACCTCAACGGAATGCTGCACGTCTTGCGGATTGGCTGCCCCTGGCGGGACATGCATGAACGCTATGGGAAGTGGAACTCGGTCTACGTCCGCTTCCGCCGTTGGGCCGAGCAGGGCGTCTGGGATGCCATGCTGCAAACACTGGTCGATCTTGGCCTGACCGACGACTGGCAGCACATGATCGACAGCACCACGGTTCGCGGCCATGTCTCGGCCGTGGGCGGAAAAGGGGGGCTTGTGCGCAGGCTTTTGGTCGATCACGCGGCGGCTTTACGTGCAAGGTCCACGCCCGCTGCGACAATCAAGGCCTCCCTCTCGGCTTCCACCTGACGGGCGGCGAGGCGTCCGATTACAGCGGCGTCGATAGCCTGATGGCCATGCCAGTGCCAAAGCCCGCCGCCTTGCTTGCCGACAAAGGCTATGATGGCGACCGCTTCCGCGAGAACCTGCTCCTGAGCAACATTTTGCCGGTCATCCCACCGCGTTCGAACCGCAAGGTACCAGAGCATCCTGACTATCGACGCTATCGAGATCGCAATCGCGTCGAGCGCATGTTCGGCTTCCTCAAGCACCAACGCCGCATCGCGACACGCTTCGAGAAAACCGCGCTTTCCTACCTCAGCTTCCTTAACCTCGCCGCCGCAAGGCTATGGTTGAAGCATTTTGTCAACGCGACCTAAATATCGCTCCATTGCCGGAACTCGAAATTGGCGAGATTGGGCCAGCTTGTCGGACTGGTCGGTCCCAGCGAAGGACGAACGGACAGCTTCGAATATTGATGGCTGTAGTTGCGGCCGAAGGAGGAGCTGACATCATAGTCCCAGCCCCAGAGCGTCCCCCGAAGACCGCCGACGAACTGGAAGTCGTTCTCGTCTATATTGTTGAGCGGATAATAGCCGTCCGGGAAAAGCGCGGTGAAATTGGCGGTGCTGTTGGGGCGGCGGAAATTATTGCCGATCTGGGCGTCGCGCTCGCCATAGGTGCCGAAGCTGTAGAGGGCGGCATTCTCCGTCACCGGCAGTTCGGCATTATAGGCAAGGTTGAACGCCTTGATCTGCGGGTCGCCATTATGCGCGCCGTCGCGGCTCCATTGGGCGTTGCGGGCATTGGCGGCGGCGACATTGGCCAGCACCTGATCGCGGGTGAGGCCGCTGGTCGCCGCCACCTGGTCCACCGTGCGGTTGGCGGGAAGGCCGTAGATGTTCGCATCGGTCGCGGGCAGATTCCACCAGGCGCCGCCGCGCTTGCGGATGTCGCCGCTCACGGTCAGGAAGCCATCCTCCCCGATCTTCGTGCCGTAGCGAATCGTGCCCTTCCAGCTGTCCGGCCTGCCATTGGCGTCGTAGAGCGTGCCATAGGTGAAATCGCCGCTCAGCCCTTCCTTCTTCGCGAGTTGGATATTGATGACCCCGGCTATGGCGTCCGTGCCATATTGGGCGGCGGCGCTGTCCTTCAGCACCTCGATCCGGTCGATCGCGCTGGTGGGAATGAGGTCGATGTCGACCGGGTTCGCGCCCGAGGTGTCGGCGGTCGAATTGTTGAGGAAGGCGCCATTGTGCCGCCGTTTGCCGTTGACCAGCACCAATGTGTAGGCGGGCGCCAGGCCGCGATTGGTGACGGGGCGCCCGATGGAGAAGACGCCCGCATGGGTCGCGCCGAAATTGAGCGAGGGCAGCAATTTGGACAGCGCTTCGCCAAATTCGGCCGAGCCGGTGGCCTGCAACTTCTCCGCGCCGACCACATCGATGGGCGCGGGGCTTTCCGCCACGGTCCGGGGCGCGCCGCGCACGCCGGTTACGATGATGGCGCTCGAATCGGCCGCCTCGGCATCCGCGCTGTCAGGTGTTGCAACGGTCTGCGCGAGCGAGGGCGAGGACGTCAGAAGTACCGCGGCAAGCGCGGTCGAGCACAGATAAAGGCGGTCAAGGTTCATGAATATATCCCCCGGTTTCCGGGGACCATCTATTTACTATCGATATGATTGAGAAATGACTTTGCTAGCCGATTCATGAGTAAATCTGAATTTTAGATATGCTTGGCGGCGACGAAGCTCAGCTTCATCCGCCCGTGCCGAAGCTGCGGTCGAAGGCGTCGGCCACCGGGCGCTTGCCCTCGGTCAGACCGGCTCTCTGAAAGCGTTGCGTGATGTCCTGCTCATGCGCGACGATCTTGCCGTCGATGGGCCGCGCCACGCGGTTGTTGCGGTCGAAACTGGCGCGGGCGATGTCGAGCGGCAGTCCGGTTTCCTTGGCCAGCACCTGCGCGAATTCGTCCGGATGCGCGCGGGCCCACTCGACGGCCTTCGCCTCCCGCCGGAGGAAATCGGCAAGCAGGGCGCGCTTGGGGCCGATGGAATCGCCATGGGCGATGTCGATATAGACCGGCAGGCCATAATCCTTCGCATCGACGACGGCCCGCGCGCCTTCCTTGATCGCCACATTGGTATAGGGCGTCCAAATGGACCAGGCGTCGATGGCCCCGCTGTCGAAGGCGGCCTTGGCGTCGCCGGGCGGCAGGAAGGTGACGCGCACCCGATCCGCCGGGATATGCGCCCGCTCCAGCGCCTGGAGCAGCAGGTGATGGCCGATCGATCCGCGCGTCGTGGCGACCGACTTGCCGATCAGATCCTGTATCGAATGCGCGGGCGATCCGTTCTTCACCAATATGGCCAGCGCTTCGCCAGCCTGGGCGAAGGGCGTCTGGATGCCTATCACCTTGACCGGGCTGCCGCTCTGATAGGCGAAGATGAAGGGCGCGTCGGCGGCAAGGCCGAGGTCCGCGGCGCCGCCGCCCACCGCTTCCAGCAAGGGCTGGGCGGCGGGAAATTCCGACCATTCGACCGTGTAGGGCGCATCCTTTAGAACGCCCGAGGCGATCATCATGGATTTGACCTGCCCCTTCTGGTTGGCGACGCGCAGCACCGTGTCGTCGCCGCCACCGAATTTCGCGGCGGCAAGGCCGAAGCCCGCCACCGCCACCAGCGCCACCGCGATGATCGCACCCCTGTTTTTCGCCATGTCAGCCCGCCAGCGCCAGTTCGGCCTTTTCGCGCTCGGCCACCTTGCGCCGCACGACGGGGAGCAGTTCCCGGCCATAGAGGATGGAATCCGCCAGCGGATCGAAGCCGCGGATCAGGAAATGGTCGATGCCGACGTCATAATAATCGAGCATGGCGTCGGCCACCTGCTCGGGCGTGCCGACCAGCCCCGTGCTGTTGCCCGATGCGCCGGTCAGCGCGGCGACGCCGGTCCATAGCCGCTTGTCGCGCCGGTTCGCGCTGGCGGTTTCAAGCAGGCGGAGCGACCCCGCATTGGGCGGGCGGTGGCCGGTCAGCGGCAGCCCGGCGGCGTTGCGGTTCTCACGCACCTGCTCCTCGATCTCCGCCGCGCGCTTCCACGCCGCTTCCTCCGTATCCGCGATCACCGGGCGCAGCGACAGCGAGAAGCCGGGATCGCGGCCATAGCGCACCGCCGAGCGGCGCACCTGCCGAACGGTGTCCTGCACCGCCTCCAGCGTTTCGCCCCAAAGAGCATAGACATCGGCATGGCGCCCCGCGACCTCGATCGCCTCGGGCGACGAACCGCCGAAGAAGACCGGCAGATTATCGGGCTTGACGGCGCTGAACGCCTGCTTGACGTCGTAGAACCTGCCCTGATGGTCGAAGGGCTGGGCCGCTGTCCATTCCTGCCGCAGGATCGACAGATATTCGTCGGTGCGGGCGTAGCGTTCCGCCTTCACGCTTCTGGTGTCGCCGTCCCGCGCCATTTCCTCGTCGGCACCGCCGGTGATGATGTGGACGGCGACGCGGCCGCCCGACAATTGATCCAGCGTCGCCAGTTGGCGCGCCGCGACGGTGGGCTGGGTGAAGCCGGGCCGGTGCGCGACCAGAAAGCCCAGGGTCGAAGTAATCGCCGCCGCATGGGCCGCGACGATCTGGCTTTCCGGGCTGTTGGAGCTGAAGGGTATCAGCACGCGGTCGAAGCCGCCCTCCTCCTGCGCCTTCGCCGCCGCTTCGACATAATCCCTGTCGAGCGCGCGGCTGCGCACCGCCGACTGGATTTCGGAGCTGTTGTTGAAGCCGATATAGCCGATGAACTTGACGCTCATGATCGTTTCCTTCCCGATCAGATCACGAAGAAGCCGTGGGTGCCGTCGCGCTCCAATTGGGCGACGAGGCCATATTCCCAGTCGAGATAGGCCTGCATGGCGGCGGCCTTGTTGTCGGTGCCTTCATAAGGGCGCTTGTAGCGGCCCTCCGGCCCGCGCGGGCCGGGCGCGCCGTCCGGCCCCTTCTCCAGCGTCACGGCGGACCAGTCGACGTCGAGCACGAAGACCTCCCACCCCAGTTGCGCGAGCCAGGAGGCGGTCATGTCGGCGCGGGGACCGAGGTCGTCGGTGACGACGATGCGCGCGCCGCGCACCGGGGCATTATGGTCGGTTTCCTGCACCAACTGGCCGCCCTGCGCGTTGCGGAAGCCGGGGAGATGGCCGCCCTCATATTCGCGCGGCTGGCGCACGTCAAAGAGATAGAGGGTGCGGGCCCTGTCCGCCTTCAGCTCCTCCAGTTCGTCCCAGCCGATGCGCTTCACCCCGGCGCGATAAGCGACATCGCGGGCATGGGCGCGAGCCTCCTCCGCCGAGCGATTGTCCACCTCCGGCGCGACGCGGGTCTGGCCGGTCTCCAGATCCTGCCCGGCCAGCGTCCAGCCGATCGTGCCGTTGCGCAGCGCGAAGATGCGGTTGGGCAGGCCGGCATTGACCAGCGACTGCGTGCCGATGATCGACCGCGTCCGGCCAGCGCAGTTGACGATGATCGTCGTATCGGGATCGGGCGCGATGGTCCGGGCGCGCAGCACCAGTTCGGCGCCGGGCACGCTGGTGCCGGTCGGAATGCTCATCGTGTTATATTCGTCGTAG
This sequence comes from Sphingobium sp. PNB, assembly GCF_019873065.1. Classification (NCBI taxonomy): domain Bacteria; kingdom Pseudomonadati; phylum Pseudomonadota; class Alphaproteobacteria; order Sphingomonadales; family Sphingobiaceae; genus Sphingobium; species Sphingobium sp. PNB. The sequence goes on along the minus strand of NZ_JAINEZ010000002.1, from coordinate 114,532 downwards.
CGGCGGGCATCGAGGATCGCGATGTCGGCCTTTTCCCGGATCAGCGCCTGTACCTCCTCCGCCGCCAGCGAGGGCGTATGGCGACGATGTTCGACCAGTTCGCCAAAGGCCTTGGAATAGCTGTTCACATCCTCGAACAGCTCATAGCCCGCCTCGCGCCAGCCGGTGAGGCCGCCTTCCAGTTCGCGGACGTCGGTATAGCCCAGCCCCTCGAACCGCACGGCCGCCTTGCGCGCAAGACCTTCGCCATTGTCATAGACGACGATCGGCGTGTCGAGCCGGGGGATGCGCCAGCGCGCTTCCTCGTCGATACGGCGCAGCGGAATCTGGGCCGCGAAGAGGGGGTGGCCCTGCGCGAATTCATGCTCCTCGCGCACGTCGATCAGGGCGATCTCGCTGCCCACCAGCAGGGCGCGGCGAATATCCTGCGGCGTGGCAGTCTGAATACGGTCCAGCGTATCGGTGGTCATGCGTTTCTCGATCTGTCCCAGAGGTTGGGGATCACGCCGTTGGCGTAACCCGATATGAAGGTCTTGGGCGTGCCGTCGGCGGCATAGGTCGCCCGCTCGACCGCGCCGATATTGGCGCCGTAGACATGGATGCTGATCGACGGCCGGTCGGGCAGGCCATTGGTCACGCGATGAATGTCGCCGATGCGGGGGGAGACGGCGTCGACTTCGCCCTCCCGCAGAAATTGTTCGCCGTGCGGGATCAGCCGGCCATCGGGCGACTGGCGGAAGCGCTCGACCTTTTCCGCGCCGCGCAGCACGCCGACCAGGCCCCAGACGGTATGATCATGGATCGGGGTCGACTGGCCCGGCCCCCAGACGAAGCTGACGACGCTGAACCGTTCCCGGCTGTCGCAATGGAGCAGATATTGCTGATAGCGATCCGGATGCGGGCAGGTGAATTGCTCCGGCAGCCAGTCGTCCCTGGCGATCAGGCGGCTCAGCAGGGCGCGTCCGCTTTCCAATATCGCCCCTTCATCGCGGGTCGCCGCCAGCAGGTCGGCAAAGGCGGTGACGAAGCCGCGCAGGCGACCGATGTCCGCGGCGCCCTCGACGGGTCGTTGCAGGGTCGAGACAGCGTTCATTCGGCTGCCTCGGCAATAGGCGCGAAAGGAACGACGCCCTCGCCATGATCCTCGCCACCGAGATAGGAGAGCAGTTTTTCGCGCAGCCGCCCGGAAATAGCGGAGCGTTCGCCGCGCGGAACCGCGATCCGCTCCTGCGCGACGATGCGCCCCTTGTCGAGCACCAGCACCCGGTCGGCCAGCGCGATCGCCTCCTCCACATCATGGGTCACGATCAGCACGGCGGGCCGGTGCGCGCGCCAGAGCGACAGGACGAGGTCGTGCATGCGATAACGGGTCAGCGCGTCGAGGGCGGCGAAGGGCTCGTCGAGCAGCAGCAGCTTGGGTTCGCGCACCAGAGCGCGGGCGAGCGCGACGCGTTGCGCCTCCCCGCCGGAGAGCGTCAGCGGCCAGGCGTCGAGCCGATGACCAAGGCCGACCTCCTTGAGCGCGGCTTCGCTGCGGTCGCGCACCCGGTCGCCCTTGAGGCCCAGGGCGACATTCTTCCATACCGGCTTCCAGGGCAGCAGCCGCGCATCCTGGAACACCACGGCGCGGGAATCGGGGACTTCCACATCCTGACCCCGCACCTCGTCCAGCCCGGCGAGGGTCCGCAGCAGGGTGGTCTTGCCCGAACCCGAACGACCCAGCAGCGCGATGAACTCGCCGGGCGCGATGTCGAGGTCCAGGCCGTCGATGATCGTGTTGGGGCCGAAACGTCGGGTGAAATCGCGCAGCCTCACCACCGGTTCGGGATGCGGAATATCGCTGTGGCCGGCGGCGCTTTGCAGGGCGGTGAATCCGAGACGGGCGTCCATGCTTATTGCTCCACTATGCTGGGGCGCCAGATCAGGGCGCGGGCTTCGACGGTGCGGACCAGCCAGTCGGCGCCAAGGCCGAGAATGGCATAGACCATGAGGCAGACGACGATGATGTCGGTCCGCATGAAATCGCGGGCATTGTTGATGAGATAGCCGAGCCCGGCCGAGGCGTTGATCTGCTCCGCCACGACCAGGACCAATATGGCCACGGACAGGGCGTAGCGCAGCCCGACCAGCAGCGAAGGCAAGGCGGAAGGCAGGACGACGTGCCAGATCTGCTCCCAACGGCTGAGGCCGAAGCTTTTCGCCGCATCCAGCAGGCGCAGGTCGACGCCGCGGATGCCGCTGTAGAGATTGAGATAGACCGGAAAGACCGCCGCGAAGGCGATGAGCGCGATCTTGGGCGTTTCCCCGATCCCGAACCAGACGATGAAAAGCGGCGTGAGCGCCAGCACGGGAATGGTCCGCTTGATCTGCATCAGCGGGTCGACCGCCAGCTCTCCGGTGCGGGACAGTCCGGCGACCAGACCGAGGGCGAGGCCAAGCCCCACCCCGATCAGCAGGCCGACGGCGACTCGGGCGAAGGACACCAGCAGGTTCGAGGGCAGTTCGCCCGACAGCAGCATCTCCACCAGCGTCCCGATGACGGCCGAGGGCGCGGCCAGCGTGCGTTCGGGAATCAGGCCGCTGCGTGACCCCAATTCCCACAGCAGCAGCAAGAGGACGGGCGAAAGCCAGCGTCCGCCGAAGCGCGCCAGGGAAAATTTCTGCACCCCGCCATGCGCATGGCCGCGCCTGTCCGCCGTCAAAACCGTCATCAACTCGCCCTCTCGATAGGTGAGGGAAAGCCCAACATGAATTCTCTACTGTTTCAATTAAGTTTTAATTGGCCGACCTATGAGCAGCGCTCATTCGAACCGGTTGAACCTGAATCGGACGCGTTCGGCCGCAGAAAATGGCGGGTTTGCGCGTCCGGATCGTTGTGGCCAAGATTTTTATGCCCTCTTTAAATCTCTACTATTTTGATTGATATATAAGTCTTCGCGATAAGGCTGCGACTCCGTTCCCGGCTTCGGATCGGCTGTGCTTCCCTTGCTATGAGGTTTTCATGCCGGTCAATCTGCCTACCAATCTGCTCCGCAGCTTCGTCGCCATCGTGGACACGGGGTCGATGCTGAACGCGTCGGAGCAGGTGTTCGTGACCCAGTCCGCGCTCAGCCTCCAGATCAAGCGGCTGGAGGAACTGGTGCAGCAGACCCTGTTCCTGCGGGAAGGTCGGCGGCTGAACCTGACCTCTGCCGGGGAAGTGCTGCTCGATTATGCGCGGCGGGTGCTGATGCTGCATGACGAGGCGGTCGCGGCGGTCAGCGCAGGCCGTTTCGCCGGCCCGGCGCGCATCGGCATGGTGCAGGATTTCGCGGACAGCCTGCTCAGCGGACTGCTGTCGCGCTTTTCCGAACTGCATCCCGATGCGCAAATCTATGCGCGGGTCGCCGGCACGGCGGAGTTGCAGACATTGCTCGACCGGCGCGAGCTGGACATCCTGCTGGGTTTCGCCGCGCCCAACGATCCGCATGCGGTGACGGTCGCGCCGATGAGCTGGTATGGCGAGGCCGCGCTGGCGGAGCGGGAGGTGATCCCGCTCGCCGTGCTGGAGGAACCTTGCCGTTTCCGGGAGGCGGCGATCCGGGCGCTGGAGGATAGCGGGCTGCAATGGCGGATCGCGGTGGAGACGCCCAATCTGGCGACGCTGAAGGCGGCGGTGGGGGCTGGCCTGGGCATTACCTGCCGCACGCATCTGTTCCTGGAGAACGACCAGGTGCTGGAGCATGACGGCCTGCCGCAACTCCCGCGCGTCGCCGCGATCCTGCGGGCTGGGGAAAAACTGGACAAGGCGGCGCATCGGCTGGCCGAATTGGCGCGGGAAACGGTGCAGACGCTGTAGCGCGGTTTCGGATCCGATTGACCGGATCGCAGCTTTCGGCCTGTCGTTGTCGTTATGGATTGCCCAGTCATTGCCTGGAAATCGCCTTGGCGCGCCGGACGGCAAATTGTCGCCGGCCATCGCCGCCGCCGAACCGCCATGCCGAAACCGGTTCAGCATGACGATGATGATATGTTCGACGGCATCGCTCCGGATCGGTCCTGATGCGGCTCCTTCCTAATAGCCACGTGCCGGGTCGACGATGTCGCTGGGCTTTTCGCCGCGGATGAAGCGGGACAGATCGTCGTTCACCTTCTCCAGCAAGCGGTGGCGGATCAGGCTGTAGTTGCTGGAGATATGCGGCGTCAGCCGTACGCGCGGATGGGTGTAGAGTGCATGCCCCTCGGGCAGCGGCTCCGGATCGGTGACGTCCAGCGTTGCGAAACCCAGCCGCTCGCTGTCCAGCGCATCGATAAGCGCCTCCTGATCGATCACCGAGCCCCGCGCTATGTTGATGAGATGCGCGCCGGGCTTGATCCGGGCGAACAGGGCTTCGTTGAAGAGGTGGCGGGTCTCCGGCGTTCCGGGCACGGCGATGACGATATGATCCGCCTCCGCCGCCAGCGTTTCCAGGTCGCGGACATGCTGCACGCCGCTGATGCCTGATTGCGCGCCGCTTCGCCGCAGGCCGATGACCTGCGCGCCCAGCGCCAGGCCGCGCCGCGCCACCGCTGCGCCGATCGCGCCCAGCCCGACGATGCCGATGGTCGTCCCGGATACGCGGCCCAGCGGGCGAGGAACCCACTGATCGCGCGAACGGGCAGTCGCCGCCTCCAGATTCTTGGCATGGGCATAGATGGCGGCGATCACATAGTCCGCGATCTCCTCCGATGCGACGCCGCGACCGCAGGTGACGAGCGGGGCGTCCAGCAGCCAGCCGGGGTAGAAATCCACCCCGGCCGAGGCGCTATAGACCCATTTGAGCCGCCCCGGCCATATTTTCGGCCGGGCCTCCTGAGTGGATCGCCGCCAGGCAAGGGAAGGCCGCACCAGCAATATGTCCGCCTCGTTCGCGGCGGTCCACGGTTCATCCTCCGCCACGTCGATCAGGGTCGGGGCAGACGGGTGCAGGCCAAGGCTGCGGTTGAAATCGGGTTCCAACTGGCTGGCGATGATCAAGGACATGTCAGTTCCCCGGCACGGCGACTCTTGCCGAAGGGTCCGTGTTCCAGCACGGCCTGCCGCGCAAGTTGCTCATGAATGCCGTGCGGCCGGCCCGGCGCTCGGGCGGGCGATACAGGATAAGGATGGGTCGTCATTTTGAAATCGCGATAGAAGTTGCGATGAACATGCTCGCTTGCTCCAGCCAAGATGTTCCTGCCTCCAAAGCCGATGTCGGCATGGCAGGTTCAAGGATCGGCATAGGGAATATACCTGGCTGCCGGCGCTCACATCTGAATTTTTCTCAAGCATGAACTCGAGAATTTAATGGCTCACCGGGGGCGACCGACTTCAGGCCGACACTTTATGGGGATTCCGATTATGGCTGGAGGAGAAGCCGGTGGGGAACATCAGGCGCCTGCCCCAATGAGAAAATGCGATATTGGGATTTATGATATAAAATTGACGCGCCCTTTTGTTGCGTCCATTGGCTTTCATGGTGGCTCGACAGGGTTGATCGCTCGCCTGATCGGAGATGTTGTCGAGTTCCGGCAGCGGGCGGAAGCGGCGAGGAAAGACGTCGATCAGCCATCGGCAATCGGTCCTTTTTTGATATAGCGCTGGGGAAATAATGGCGACAGCATCCGACTTGCGGCCCACTCCTGTCCCGGACGATGTGTTGGCCATTTTACGCGAGCGTTTCGCTGCAACCGCCGCCGACCATGATCGCGACGCTTCCTTTCCCTTTGCAAATTTCGCCGCCTTGCAAGAGCATGGATTATTGGCGCTGACGATTGCGCCCGAAAGAGGTGGCCGGGGCGCGGACCTTGCGGAGACCAGCCGAGTCGTGCGGGAGATTGCGAAGGGGGACCCCTCAACGGCGCTGGTCCTCATCATGCAGTATCTGACCCACGCCGGTATGCGCGGCAAGGACCGCTGGCCCGCACATCTGCGCCGCCGTGTCGAGGCCGAAGCAGTATCGCGGGGGGCGCTTTCCAATGCATTGCGTGTTGAGCCGGAACTGGGCACGCCCACGCGCGGCGGCCTGCCGGCCACCACGGGGAAGCGCGACGGGGAAGGCTGGCGGATTTCCGGTCACAAGCTCTTCTCCACCGGAAGCCCGATCCTGAGCTACATGATCGTCTGGGGCCGTACCGAGGGCGACGATCCGCTTGTCGGCTACTTCCTCGTGCCGGCAGGCAGCCCGGGCATACGCATAGAGGAAACCTGGAATCATGCGGGGATGCGCGCAAGCGGCAGCCACGACGTCATCCTGACCGATGTGGCGATTCCGTTCGACCACGCCGTCGACTTGCGGCGGCCGGAGGAATGGAACGAGGATAATTCGCTCCAGCTCGCATGGATGGTCGGCCTGCTCGGCAGCCTCTACGACGCGGTGGCGCAACAAGGGCGCAACTGGTTCGCGGAATTTGCGAGCAGCCGCATACCGACAAATCTGGGCGCGCCCCTATCCTCCCTTTATCGTTATCAGGAACTGCTGGGCCGCATTGACGCGCTTCTGCTGAACAACAGGATATTGCTGCAGGACCTGATCCGCCGTACCGATGAAGGGTCGCCGCCGTCCGCGTCGGACGCGCAACTCCTCAAATATCTCATCACCGGCAACGCCATCGATGCCGTCGCGCTGGCGGTGGAGGCCACCGGCAATCCCGGGCTTACCCGCAATAATCCGCTTGAGCGCCATTATCGCGACGTGCTGTGCAGCCGCGCCCATGCCCCGCAGAACGATTCGATCCTGACTTCTGCCGGACGCGCCGGTTTCAGTCGACAGGCGTCGCTGCGGAGGGGCGACAGGTGACGCCCCATCGCCCTTCCGGAACGGTCATGCGCTACCGTTCCCTGATCACGAGAGATTTGCCCAGATAGCGCGCCGGATTTACGTTACGCAGCGTCTGGACCTTGCGCCCATCGCGGGCCATCCAGGTGACTTCCACCTTCACTGCTTCCATCGACTTCAGGCCGAAATGCAGGGGCGCCGCATTTTCCGAATTATAGCCGTCGCCGGTCGAAAGCTGGCGCGTGGCGAGGATCTTGCCCGCCTTGTCATACAGGCGCACTTCCGCCCCCATGCGGGTAAAGCGCCCCTTCGCATCGAGTAGCGTGACGGACAGGCTGCGCTTGGCCGCCGCGCGATCCAGATCATTGTGGAACAGGAAATGTCCGCCCTGGCTGGTATAGCCGCGCATGACAGAGAGATCGAGCGCTCCATCCCGGTCATAATCGACCCACTGCACCCCATGGTCCCCGACGTTCAGCCCGGACTTTTCTGTCAGGACCTGGCGGAAGCCCCTGCCGCCTTCATTGTGGAACAGGCTGTCCCTGGGCTGCTGCTGATCGCGCGGGCCGTGGTAGGACGTGACATAAAGGTCGATGAAGCCGTCATTGTCATAGTCGCCCCAGGCGGCGCCGACGGCGTGATTGTCGATGGCGACACCCAATTCCTTCGCGACATTGGTGAAGCTGCCATCGCCATTATTATGATAGAGCGTATTGATGCCGTAATTGGGCACGAACAGGTCGAGAAAGCCGTCATTGTCATAGTCGCCGACGGCGCAGCCGACCCCGCCTTCCTCCTTCGACCGGCCCGGATTGTCCATGCCCAGTTGCGGGGCGACGTCGGTGAAGCTGCCATCGCCATTGTTGCGCCAGAGCGCGTCCGCCGCGCCCGACTGGTTGGCGAGGAAGACGTCGAGAAAACCGTCGCGATCATAGTCGAACCAGCAGGCGCCCACCGTGGGCCGCGGGTCGGATATGCCCGCACCCTGCGAAACCTGCACGAACCTGCCGCCATCGTTGCGGAACAGGCTGTTGGGACCGATGCGGTTGGCCGCATAGACGTCGAGGTCGCCGTCATTGTCATAATCGACCCAGCTCGTCTGACGCGCCGAACGGTTGGGGATGGTAAGGCCCAGTTCCGAGGCGACATTGGTGAATTTCCGTCCGCCCTCATTGTGGAAGACAAGGCTCATATCGCCCGGCATGGTGGCCCCGCCCAGCAGGTCGATCCACCCGTCGCCATCATAATCGCCCCATGCGACGCCCCGCATTTCCGGGCCGGAGGTCGGCAGGCCCAGTTCCGGTCCGACATTCACGAAGCGGCCTTTGTCGTTGCGGTATAGACGGATGTCGCCGCCCTTCAACGATACGGCCAGGTCGAGATCGCCGTCATTGTCGAAATCCGCCCAACTGTTGGACAGCGAACCGGCAATGGCGAAATCGGCGGTCTGGACGGAGGTGAACGGCGGTTCCGCCGGCGCCGGGTCTTGGGCGACGGCAGGCTGGCAGAGGATCATCGCCGGCAGGATATGGCACAGGGACGGGATCTTGGTCTTCATGGGGCTCCCCCTTCTTTCCACAGCTAGATGCGGCTGGTGTTGCGGGTATCGGGCATGCGCAGATAGACGATCAGCGAGACCCCGATCATGGCGGTGACATACCAGTAGAAGCCGCCCTCCATTCCGGCATGTTTCAGCCAGAGCGCGGCATATTCGGCCGTGCCGCCGAACAATGTGTTCGCCAGCGCATAGGGCAGCGCGACGCCCAGTGCGCGGATATTGGCCGGGAACAGTTCCGCCTTCACGATTGCGTTGATCGAGGTATAACCGGTGACGATGACCAGTCCCGCCAGCACCAGCAGGAACGCGCTGAAAGAGGAGGTCACCGTTTCCAGCGTCGTAAAGATCATCGTGGTGAACAGCACGCCGCCCGCCCCGAAGCCAATCAGCAAAGGCTTTCGCCCGATCCGGTCGGAAAGCCATCCGGCCATGGGTTGCAGCAGCATGTAGATGAACAGGGCCGAGGCCATGATGGCGGTCGCCGTCTGCCGGCCGAAGCCGGCGCTGTTCACCAGGAACTTCTGCATATAGGTGCTGTAGGCGTAGAAGGCGAGCGTACCGCCCGCCGTCAGCGCCATCACCAGCAGCACTTCGCGGGGATGGCGGCGAATGAGGTTCCATCCGCTCGATCGCGGCTGCTCCTCCACCGCCGCGCTCTGCTCGAACGCCTCGGTTTCCCTGAGACCCCGGCGCAGGCGATAGACGCCCACCGCCATCAGCCCGCCAATGACGAAGGGCACGCGCCAGCCCCAGCTTTCGAGCTGATGTTCCGTCAGGGCAAGCTGGAGCAGCAACAGCACGCAGAGGGCCAGCAACTGCCCCGCGATCAGCGTCACATATTGGAAGCTGGAAAAGAAGCCGCGCTGCCGCTGCTGCGCCATTTCGGAAAGATAGGTCGCGCTGGCGCCATATTCTCCGCCGATCGACAGCCCCTGCATCAGGCGCGCGAACAGCAGCAGCAGCGGCGCCATCACGCCGATCGATGCATAGCCGGGGATCGCCGCAATCATCAGCGAACCGCCCGCCATCAGCATGACCGACAGGGTCAGGCCTGCCTTCCGGCCCCTTCGGTCGGCATAGATGCCCATGACCCAGGCGCCGATGGGGCGCATCAGAAAGCCCACGGCAAAGATCGCCGCCGCGTTCAGCAGTTGCGCGGTGCTGTCGTCCGAAGGAAAGAAGACGGGGGCGAAATAGAGGGTGAAGGCAGAATAGACGTACCAGTCATACCATTCGATCAGATTGCCGATCGACCCGCCCAGGATGGAGCGCAGGCGGTCCTGCCTGGACAGGCTGGCCGGCTGGAGAGACGAAACATGTTCCATCCCTGCTGATACGGACGGCCCGCCGCCTTCTGCTAATGCTATTCGGCGGACACCAATATAATCGAGCTGTCGCTGCCGGGGACGGCGCGCACGCCGAAGCCGCTCTCCAGCGCCTGGACGAAATCCTGCGACCGGTCCAGCCGGAAGGCGCCGCCGATCCGCAGGCTGGCAATGGCGGGATCGCCAATCACCATGGGGTTGGAGCGATAGCGGTTGAACTCCCCCACCGCCTGCGCCAGCGTATCGCCATCGAATTCGACCATGCCTTCCTGCCAGGCGATCCGCTGCTTCATCTTGGCCGGCTCGAGATGGGTGACGGCAATGCTGCCGCTGCGCACGGCGGCGCTGCGTCCGCTGCCGATCCTGCGGACGGCGGAGCCTCCGTTGCGCACCGCCACCATGCCCTCGATCACCGTCAATTCGGTGACGTCGGGCCGCAGGCGCACGTTGAACATGGTTCCCACCGCACGGACCAGCGTGCCGTCGGCATTGACGATGAAAGGCCGCCTGGCGTCGTGGGCGACATCGAAGCGCGCCTCCCCCTTCAGCAATTTGATCGACCGGATGTCGTCCCGCAGGGCGACCTCGACCGAGCTGTTGGTGTTGAGGTGAACCAGCGATCCGTCCGCCAGCTTGACCGTGCGGGTCTCGCCCAGCGCCGTGCGATAGCGGTCGACCGCCCCCAGCAACCTGAGCGTCACTGTCGCCGCCACCCCTATCGATGCGGCGGCAGCGGCAAGGCCGACGAGCAGGCCCCGCCGCCCGATCAGCGGGACAGCGGCGTCCTCGGCGCCAGAATCCACCGATGGGACGGGGGCCGGTTGATCGTCCCCGCCGACAGGCAGTTCCTGCAACCGGCCGGTCAGTTCCCAGCCCGCCTCCGCCTTGGCGAAGGCGAAGCCGTGAGCGGGATCCTGCGCCACCCACGCATAGGCCTGGTCCCAGTCTTGCGCGGCGTCGCTTGCCCGCGCCTTAAGGTACAGACGAGCCGCTTCGGCCTCGATCGCCTGCATGTCCTCCGCGCTTCTGTAGCGACCAGCCAAATCCAGAACCCTCAAACTGCCCGATAGCCTGCATTATCTTCACGGCCGCCCGCGTCAAATGCTTGTCTACGGTAAAGACGGATAGCTCCATTTCCTCTGCTATGTCCTTGACCGATTTCCCGTGCACGCGGCGCAGGATGAAGGCCCGGCGGCATTGCAGCGGCAGCGTATCCAGAATGGCCTGCAGATGACGCAGTTCGTCACGCGCCTGCAGCGCTTCCTCCGTCGAATTGTCGGCCTGCAGCACGTCGAGTTCGGCCACCAGTTCGAGCGAGACGATCTTTTCCCGCCTGGCCTCGTCGATCAGAAGGTTGCGCGCGATCTGGAACAGAAAGGCCTTTCCGCTATGCGCGCGGTGGATGTCGCCGCTCGCATAGGCGCGGGTCATGCATTCCGCGACAAGATCGTCGACATCGTGGCTGCGCGATACGACCCTGCGCAGCCGCGAACGCAAGGCGCCTTCATGCGGCAGGATGGCCTGCTTGAACCAATCCAGCCTCGCCCTGATCGATTCCACGTCCACGCTTGTCCCCTGTTCCTGTCGATACCTCCCTACGCTTTCGTCTCTTTGGCGGCGCAGCGGTCTTCATTCGATAGAATGAGCCTCGACGTCACGAAAATGAGATATTTTCAAGCGTCGTTAGCAGAAACGCGATCGGCCTCCGTATCCACCACTGACAATGCAAATTTTCACAGGGGGTACGATGACGCAGAATTTTCGGAACCTGTCGTTGTGCGCAACGGCGGCGCTCATTGCATGGAGCGCGCAGTCAGCGACCGCCGCCGAACCGACGCAGTTCAAGATCCCGGCCCAATCGATGCAGACCGCGCTGACGCTCTTTGCCAAGCAGTCGGGCATCCAGCTTCTCTTTCCCTATGATCAGGTTGCCGGGCTGCACGCCCAGTCGGTGAATGGCAAGATGGCGCCCGACGTCGCGCTCCAGCGGCTGATCGCGGGGTCGGGCCTGAAGATCACATTGTCGAACAACAATGTCATGGCGCTGGCGCTGAGCGCCCGGGCGCAGAAGACACGCGCGGTAGAGGTCGCCAGCCTGGGCGTCACCGCCCTGCCCTTCGCCGTTCAGTCGGCCGGCGCAGGCCCTGCCCCTCAGGCCGGCGCCACGAGCACCGAAGAACCCGACGGTCCCGCCATCGTCGTCACCGGATCGCGCGGGCAGGCGCGCACCGTCACCGACAGCCCGACGCCGATCGACGTCATTTCCGGCGCGGACCTGACGCGGACGGGCAAGGCCGGCGTCTTCCAGGCGCTGAACACGCTGGTGCCATCCTTCAACCTGCCGGTGCGGGCCGGCGGCGCGACGTCCACGGTCATCGCGACCGGCGGTCTGCGCGGTCTCAATCCCGATCAGGCGCTGATCCTCGTCAACGGCAAGCGCCGCCACAAGACCTCGCTCATCAACGCGGTATCCACCCTCTACAACGGATCGGTCCCTTCGGACCTCGACATGATCCCGACCTCCGCCGTCGATCATATCGAGGTGCTGCGCGACGGTGCGGCGGCGCAATATGGCTCCGACGCCATTGCGGGCGTCATCAACATCATCCTGAAGGACGACGCCAAGGGCGGTTCCGCGAACGTCACCGCCGGCCAGAATTTCGACCGTTCCGACGGCGAACTGTACCAGGCGGACCTGAACTTCGGCATGAAGCTGGGCGACAGCGGCTTCGCCAACCTCTCCCTCAACCTCAAGAAGCAGGAGATGTCGAACCGGGCGCTGCCGCTGGCCGACTGTTCGGTGACGGCGACGACCACCTGCCTCTATCCGCTGATCGGCGGCCAGCTCGACCCGCGCGATGCCGCAGCCGTGGGCAAGGAGCGGATCGTGACCACCAGCTTCGGCGTCATGCCCTCCCGCAGCATCAATACCGCGCTCAACGCCGGCTACAACCTCGGCGGCGTCCAGCTCTATGCCTTCGGCACCTACAGCCAGCGGCGGTCGGACCTGTGGTATTCCTACCGCTATCCCAAGGACGTCAACAATGTGATGGCGATCTACCCCAATGGCTATCGCCCGCACGTCATGATCGACGAGGAGGATTTCGAATTCACCGTCGGCGCCAAGGGTGAACTGTCCGGATGGGACTGGGACTTTTCCACCGGCTACGGCCGCAACCGCGCCCGCCAGTCTTCCGAAGGCACGGTCAATCCCACGCTGGGCGCGCTCAGCCCCACCGAATTCTACATCGGCACGCTGAAGTCGTCGGAGTTCGTCACCTCGCTCGACCTGACGCGCGGCTTCGACGTCGGCGGCGGCAACCTCCAGGTGTCGGCCGGCGCGCAGCAGCGGCACGAGCGCTACCAGACCTTCGCGGGCGATCCGGCAAGCTATGCGGTCGGCACCTTCATCTCATCGGGCATGACGCCCGGCGCGCAGAGTTCCGCCGGCTTCCAGCCCAGCGACGCAGCCTATATGTCGCGCGACAACTATGCCGTCTATGGCGATGTCGCCTGGGACCCCAGCAAGGACATCACCATCGGCGCGGCTGCCCGGTTCGAGCATTATGACGACGGCAGCGGCAATACGCTGATCTGGAAGGTGAACGGCCGTTATGCCATCGCACCCTGGATCGCCCTGCGCGCAGCGGCGAATACCGGCTTCCGCGCGCCGGCGGTGGCGCAGCAGATCTATACCCAGACGACCAACCAGTTCCGCACCGTCAACGGCGTGAACAACGTCCTGCTTCAGATCAAGACGCTGGCGGTGGACGATCCGGCGGCGGTCGCGCTGGGCGCCAAGCCGCTGAAGCCCGAAAAATCGTTCAACATATCGGGCGGCGTTGTGCTGACCCCCTTGCCGAACTTCAACCTGACGATCGACGCCTATCAGATCGACGTCGACGACCGCATCACCATCACCAGCACGCTGACCGGCACGGCGGTTTCCAATATCCTGATCGCCAGCGGTATTCCTGCATCGCAGGCCAATACACTGTCGGCCCAATATTATACCAATGCCATCGACACCCGGACTCGCGGTATCGACATCGTCGCCTCATACAAACACAACCTGCTCGATGCGCTCGCCATGCAGTGGAACCTTGGCTACAACTACAACAAGACCAAGATCACCGACATCATCGACAACCCGCCGGAACTCAGCACGATCAGCTTCGAACTGTTCGACCGCGCCCGGCGCAGCAATATGACGACCAACCTGCCGCGCACGAAGCTGTCGATCAGCAATCTCGCGACGCTGGGCGATTTCACGCTCTCCTCCCGCCTGACGCGCTTCGGCAAGTTCCAGGTGTTGCAGAACGGCGTGACCAGCGGCGGCGTCACGACCTATCCGAACGACCGCAGCTATGGCGCGAAGTGGATCACGGACATGGAACTGGGCTGGCAGGTCACGCCGCTGGTCAACCTGGCCGTCGGCGCGAACAACCTGTTCAACGTCTATCCCGACGAAACCGGGCAGATCAGCGCCACGCTGGGCCAGGGCGCCTATCCCGGCACTTCGCCCATCGGCTTCACCGGCGGGTTCTATTATGCCCGTGTCGGACTGAACTTCTAACCCACAGGACCATGAAGCGCCGCCTTCCCGCAGAGGCGGCGCATTTTCCGCGATGACAGGAGATGATGGCGATGCGCCACATGACGATCTGGCTGGCGGCGCTGGCCGCTTCCTCCGCAATGACTGCCTCCGTCGCCGCCCCTTCGGCCAAATGGGGCGGGGGCGAGATTTTGTGGGACAGCTTCGGCGTGCCGCACATCTATGCCAGGACGGAAGAAGGCGGCTTCTACGGTTTCGGCTATGCCCAGGCGCAAAGCCACGGCAATCTGCTGCTGCGCATGTATGGCGAAAGCCGCGCCCAGGCCGCGGAATATTGGGGGGCGAAATATGAGAGCCAGGATAAATGGCTGATCGCCAACGACGTTCCCGAACGGTCGAAATCATGGTTCAGGCAGCAGACCCCGCAGATGCGGAAGAACCTCGACTCTTTCGCAGCCGGGGTGAATGCCTATGCCGCCGCGCATCCCGACAGGATCGCGCCGGAGGTCAAGGTCGTGCTCCCCTTGACCGGGGTGGACATCATCGGTCATGCGCAAAGGCTGATGAACTTCGGCTATATCGCATCCGACCGGAAGGTGTTGAGCGATCCATCGATCAACGAAGCGGGCGGATCGAACGCCTGGGCTGTCGCGCCGTCCCGTTCGGCCAGCGGCAAGGCGATGCTGCTAGCCAATCCGCATCTGCCCTGGGCGCCAAGCCAGCTCACTTATTATGAGGCGCAGATCAATGCGCCGGGCCTTGCCATCTATGGCGCCACGCAAGTGGGGCTGCCCGTGCTGCGCTTCGGCTTCAACAATGACCTGGGCTTCACCAACACCGTCAATACGATGCAGGGCTTCACCAGCTACAGGCTGACGCTGGAAGGCAGCGGCTATCGCTTCGACGGGAAGGTCCTGCCGTTCAGGTCGGTCACGAAAAGCTACAAGGTGAAACAGGCGGACGGATCGCTGAAAACCGTCAGCTTCGAACAGAAGAGCGCCGTGCAGGGCCCGGTCTTCACCCTGCCCAACGGCAAAACGACCATCGCGCTCAAGGTGGCCGGCCTGGACCGCCCCGGCGTGCTCCAGCAATATCTCGAAATGGGGAAGGCGCGAAACTGGGCCGGCTTCGAAAAGGCGCTGCGCAAGATGCAGGTGGTGATGTTCAACATCATCTATGCCGACCGTGCGGGCCATATCCTCTATCTCGACAACGGCCTGTTGCCCAGACATGCGAACGGCGACCTCAGCTATTGGTCCGCGCCCGTTCCCGGCGACACCTCCGCAACGCTGTGGAAGGATGTCCACAGCTATGACGACATGCCCAAGGTGCTCGATCCCGCGAGCGGCTTCGTGCAGAACGCCAATGATCCGCCATGGCTGGCCACCTGGCCCCGTGCGCTCGATCCCAGGGATTTCCCCGCCTATGTCGCGCCGGTGGGACCGATGAGCCAGCGTGCGCAGATGTCGGTCAAGCTGATGAGCGGGACGGACAAGATCGGCTTCGAGGATTTCGTGGCGCGCAAGGTCACGACGACATCGCTGATGGCGGAACGCTTGCTGCCCGATCTGCTGGCGGCCGCGTCGGCCTCCGCCGATCCCGATGTGCAGACGGCCGTGACGCTGCTCAAGGGTTGGGACCGTCGCTTCGAACCCGACAGCCGTGCCGCCCTGCTGTTCGAGACCTGGGCCGCTATCTTCGCGCCGAAGAATTTCACGGATCAATCCAACTATGCCGTCAAATGGACGCTGGACGATCCGCTGGAGACGCCACGCGGCCTGAAGGCCCCGGCGGCGGCGGTCGCCATGCTGAAGCAGGCGGTGGCGAAGACCAGGGAAGTCTATGGCGCGGTCGACCGCCCATATGGCGAAGTCTCGCGCTTCCATATCGGCGACGTGAACCTTCCGGCCAATGGAGGCTTCGGCAACACCGGCGTGTTCCGCACGATCACCTGGGGGCCGATGAAGAATGGCGAGCGCACGCCCGTCCACGGCGAAACCTGGGTGTCGATGGTCGAATTCGGCACGCCGATGAAGGCGGTGGGCCTGATGAGCTACGGCAATTCCAGCCAGCCGGGCTCCAAGCATAACAGCGACCAGCTCCGGCTGCTGGCCGACAAGAAATTCCGCACATTGTGGATCGATCGCGCAGATGTCGAACAGCATCTGGAGGAGAAGACCGCCTTTTGACGGTGGCCGGATCGCCGGGACATATATGTTGCGTCAGACCGCGTGGAACCAGGCCATCCGGCATGTCTTCGCACAGACGCAAGGCGCGGCGGGCCCGTTACTGCGCCGCGCCGCCGCCGGCGGTGTCGCTGTCGAAATCCTCGGGATTCCCGCCGCCGCCCGCGCCTGCACCGCTGCCTTCGACTTCGCCAATGCCTTCCTTCGGCCGCTTGCCCCGATTGTCAGTGCCCGCTGCGGGTGGAGTGCTGATGTCAGGCTTGCGGTCCGGGGTGAGATGTGAGCCGCTGCCGACAGCCCCATGCGGGTCTCTACCACCCGCTGCGGGCAGGTCGTCCACGGACGCGCCAGTCCCGTCAGCCTGATCCTTGCCGTCGGGAATATGTTGGGGAACCATGGATCTCTCCTGTCAGCCGTAAAAGGAGCCAACTGGCGGAGAGCCTGCATGTTCCACTGCCCGGCAGCAGCGGTGGCGGGCTTTGGCGGAAGCATACTGGCCGAGATGCCGACGCCAAGCCTTACGACCGTGTCGCGGCCTTACTGCTTTTCATGCATGACCGCCGGCTTCCTGGCGTCCTGCCGGAACGGCGAGCGCGATCGGCCTTTCCCACCCGGCGGCCTGAGGCGGCGGGTGGGTGGCGGGTCATGATTTTCAGCCTCTTTTCGGTATGGAATCGTTGAAGCGCGCGTCCCAGAGCGGTCGGACATCGACCGGCTTGGGCAGCAGCTTCTGCGCGAGGAAAAGGTCCGCCACCTGCTGCTGCGAGGCGATGGCCGCATCGGTGACGGGGCGCAGTTCGTAACTGTCGCTCTTGCGGCGGAACTGGTCCACCACATAATCGCGCGGAACGCCGATGTCCCTGGCGACGATGCCCGCCCATTCGGCTTCATTGGCCACGGCCCAGCCATAGGCCTGCTGCACCAGCGCCAGATATTGGCGGATGATCTGGGACATTTCCGCGTCGGCCAGCGCATCGGCATGGGCGCATACGAGATAGTTGCCCGACAGGATGCCGTAAGCGGTGCGCAATATCCGCGCACCCTCGGTCGCGATGGCCCGCTGGATCGGAAAGCCATAGATCGCCCAGGCGTCCAGCGCGCCCTGGGAAAAGGCGGCTGCGCCGTCGGCAACGCCCATGGCGACGGGCGTGATGTCGCCCCAGCCAAGACCCGCTTCCTCCAGCATCCGGATCAGGAAATATTGCGAGGTGGTTGCCCGCACATAACCGACGCGCTTGCCCCTCAGGTCGGCTATGGAACGCGCCTTTGATCCCTTGGGCACCAGAACCGCCTGATTATTGACGTCGCCGTGAAGGACGGCGATCTGACGGAAGCTCTGGATCGTAGAGGCGGCCGCGAAGATCGGCGGAATCTCGCTCATTCCTCCATAATCCAGCGACCCGCCGTTCAACGCCTCCACCACCAGATGTCCCGACTGGAACTCGCTATAGTGGATGTCGAAATCCTGCCGGGCGATGCCGGCGGCCTTGAACAGCAACCGCATGTCGGTCTCGCCCTTGCCGACGATCGCGGCGCGCAGCCGGGGCCTGTCGCGCCCGGCGCCACAGCCGGCCAGCAAAAGGCCGGACGCCGCGCCCGCCGCCAGAAAACCACGCCGCGACCAGCCCTCAGCGACCACCGGCGCTTTCCTGCTGCGGCGCGCGCTCGAAGAGGATCACATTCGGATCACGCAGAAATTCGCGGCGGGCGGCATCGCGCAAGCGGAGCCAGGAATCTATCACGGCACGTAACGGCTTCATACTCATCCTTCCGGCATGGAATGGCCATTATCTATTTTAATGGTAGAGATTAGTCTCACAAGCAATGCTGGGGGACCTATTAGATTTCTTTAGCGCAGGACCGTGCCCTTTGAAGGAGCGGCCAACCCATAAACGGCGATGAGGGAAGCCGGACGCGCACCATGGGTCATGGAAGCGCCCGCCCCTTTCCCATGCCCCCATGACCGCCGGCAGGGGGCCGCACTCCCAAAAAACTGGCCCGGCAGCCGAAGCCGCCGAGCCAAGGAGAAAGGCATGAAAGCCCTTCGGGTCGCAGGGCTGCTCTTGCGCAATCCACCCGATTCGGATTGTAAAAATCCGACATGAGGGCCGAGGACGCCGGACCGCCTAATCCATGTTGTTTGCGCATGATGCAGGGAAAGTTAGTGCGCCAGCGGTCACGAAGGAATCGGGTCGCACCGGTCCCCGCCCCGCTCGCCGGGGCGGGGATTTTCTGAGGCGGAATCTCCCGGACGGAAACAGCCGGAACGCCAGGGCGATCACTGTTGCGCGGCCAGCATCCCCCGCGGGAAACCGGCGGCGAGATGGTCGATCCAGGCCCTGACCGCCGGGGGCAGGCCGCGCCGGGTCGTGAAGACCAGATGCACGATCCCTTGCACGCCGCGCCATGCGGGAAGGATATGCACAAGCTGCCCCTCCGCCAGCGCGGCATTGCAGATATGGTCGGGAAGCAGGGCGATCCCCAGGCCCTCCACCGCGGCCTTCCGCACCGCCAGCATGTTTTCGCAACCCAGCCGGGGCGCAAAGCGGATGGTATGCGAACGCCCGTCGTCGGTTTCCAAATGCCATTCGCTTTCATCGCCGGCATCGCTCGTACCCAGGCAGGGCAGATCGGCCAGTCCGGCAATATCGGCAAGGCGGCTCGCCCATTGCGGGCTGCCCACCAGAATGCGCGTCGATTTCCCCAATGAACGCATGGTGAGGGCCGCATCGCCCGTCAGCGTCGTGCGCACCCGCAGGGCGACGTCGATGCGTTCCTCGATCAGGTCCACGGCCCGGTCAGTCGCGACGATTTGAAGGCGGACCCCGGGATAGCGCCGGAGAAAAGCGGGAACCAGGTCCGAGACGATTTCGACGAGACCGTACGGGCAACTGAAGCGAACCCGGCCATGGGGTTCGGCCTGCGCCTGCATGACCAGTGCTTCGGCCTGTTCCACTTCGGCCAGGATGGTGCGGCATCGCTCATAAAAGGACTGGCCTGTGTCAGTGACGCGGAAGCGGCGGCTGGACCGTTCGATCAGCCGAAGCCCCAGACGCTCCTCCAGACCGGCGATGCGGCGGGACAGTTTCGACTTGGGTTCGCGCAGGGCGCGGCCGGCCGCCGCGAAACCGCCATGGGCCACAACCTGCGCGAAATAGGCATAGTCATTGAGATCAATCTTCATCATCGTTCCTCTTAAGGAACGCTAAGTGCCATTTCTGCCGACTACAAGCCTTATCGTCCCGAATCTATCTCCATCGGGCAAAGGCGATCCTGCCGAAATGCTCAAGGAGACAGACGATGACGGACAAGTTCGACAACAAGGTGGTGGTGATCACGGGCGGCACGAGCGGCATCGGGCTGGCCACGGCGAAGGCCTTTGCCGAGGAAGGCGCATCGGTGTTCATCACCGGCCGCCGTCAGGATGCGCTCGACGCGGCGGTCCGGTCCATCGGCGGCAGGGTGACGGGGGTTCGCGGCGACATGGCGGACCTGGCCGACATCGACCGGCTCTACGACGCGGTCCAGCAGGACCATGCACGGATCGACGTCCTCTTCGCCAATGCGGGCGGCGGCGAGTTCGCCCCGCTGGGCGCGATCAGCGAGGACCATTATCAGCGGACCTTCGACACCAATGTGAAGGGCGTGCTGTTCACCGTGCAGAAGGCCTTGCCCTTGCTGAAGGACGGCGCATCCATCGTCCTGACGGCTTCCACCACCTGCGTGGCGGGCACGCCGGCGCTGAGCGTCTATTCAGCCACCAAGGCGGCCGTGCGGAATTTCGCCCGCAACTGGATATTGGACCTGAAGGACCGCCGCATCCGCGTGAACGCGGTCAGCCCCGGCGTGACCGAGACCGCCGGCCTCAATGAACTGTTCGGCGGCGGCGAACAGGCGGAAGGAACCAAGGAATATCTCGCGGGACTGATCCCGGCCGGCCGCGTCGGACAGCCGGAGGAAATCGCCAGGGCGGTGTTGTTCCTCGCCTCCGACGAGGCGAGCTTCATCAACGGGATCGAACTTTTCTTGGACGGCGGGCAAGTGCAGATCTGAAAGGCCCGCTTGCCGGACGGCGCCGGCCCCCCGAGGGGGGGTCGGCGCCTGTTCCTGTCAAGACCCCGATGACGCCCGGCGCCCGCTCATATCTGCGCCAGGCCGCCGTCGACGAACAGCTCGCCGCCGGTCATGAAGCTGCTGTCTCCCGACGCGAGGAACGCCGCCGCCGCCGCAATCTCCGACGGATCGCCCAGGCGCCCGAGGGGCGTTGCTTCACCCAATGCCTCGAAAGCCTCCCTGCCGACGACGTCGAGCGCCAGATCGGTGAGCGTCGGCCCGGGCGAGAGCACGTTCACGCGAATGCCGGTGCCCTTGAGGTCCAGCGCCCAGCTCCTTGCCAGATTGCGGACGGCGGCCTTGGAAGCGCTGTAGACACTGAAGCTGGGCGTTCCCATTTCTCCGGTGGTCGAGCCGGTCAATATGATCGCGCCGCCATCCCGCATCAGTGGCAAGGCCTTCTGCACCGTGAAGATCGCGCCCTTCACATTGACGTCGAACGTGCGGTCATAATGTTCCGGGGTGATTTCGCCCAAAGGCACCAACTCGCCGGTGCCTGCATTGGCCACCACGATGTCGAGCTGGCCCCGCCGCGCTTCCACCGCGGCGAACAGCCGGTCGAGATCCTCAGGACTCGTCACCGATCCCTGCACGGCGACCGCGTTCCCGCCAAGCCGGGCGACGGCCGCATCAAGCGCTTCCTGCCGACGTCCGAAGAGGAAAACGAAAGCGCCCTCCTCCACGAAACGCTGCGCCGTGGCGAAGCCGATGCCGCTTGCGCCGCCCGTCACCACCGCCGTCTTGCCATTCAATCTCTTCATCTTCGCATCTCCTTTTTCAGGTGATGCGTAGCTGGCGAGGCACATTCCTATGGACAAGTATGCACCTTTTGGTAAGTATCAAAATATGTCCGAGGAACCATCCTGCATGCCGGGCTTCTCCTGCGGCCTGGACGCCACCCTCAAGGTGATCGCCGGCAAGTGGAAGCCATTGATCATCTACTTCCTGCTGGAAGCGCCCAATCGCTATGGCGAACTGAAGCGGGCCGTGCGCGGCGTGAGCGACAAGGTGCTCATCCAGCAGCTCAAGGAACTGGAGAGCGACGGCATCGTCGTCCGGACGGACTATAGGGAAGTGCCGCCCCGGGTCGATTACTCGCTGACCGCACTGGGCCGCAGCCTGGCCGATGCCCTGGCGCCCCTGTCCAATTGGGGCGCGGAACATATGGAGGAAGTCGCCCGCGTCTTTGCCGAGCGTGACAAATGGCGGCGGGGCTAGGCGATTCCCGAGGGGCGAACCGCCCCGGACTGCCACATGGGTCGTGCTTCCACAGGCGGAAGCCGGTGCCGCCGCTCCATCCGCCTAGGCCAGGAAGCGATCGCTTTCGGCAACGAAGTCCTCGATTTCCTGGAACAGGAAGCCATGCCCGGTCTCGGGACAACGGACCAGCTTGGCGTTCGGCGCCTGTTGCGAGAGGACATAGGATGGTTCAGGAGGAGCCATGCCTCTATCGGGAGAAGATCTTCTCCACGCTCACAAGGCGGGTCGACGGTTCAAAGTCGTCGTTTAATCCTCCAAACTTGCCTCGCTTCGTGCGGCGGTGGCCTGCGGCATCGAGATAACGGCGCATTCGCGCTTCTTCGCGGACAATTCGACACCCGGCTTCACCGGCTTGCTGCCGGCCCTGCCAGCCATCTCCTACGAGGTTGCCCTTTCCTCCAAGCCCTCACAACGCGCCCGGCAACTGGCGGACCGCATCAGGGACATGCTCCGGCTCAGCCCGCTGCAGGAGGATGCCATGACCGCAGGCCGGCATGTCCGGAAGCCGGACCATCGCTCCCCTTCCCTGTCAGTCCTGTCGGACCTTCTGGACGATAGCAGGCGTATAGGCAGGCCAGCGGCAGATCGCCTGCAAACGCGTGCGCTGGAGGAACAACATGCCTGACGGAGACCCCTGATCATAAGCCTCAGGCCGACAAGCCTCACCCCCGCACCGGTTGACGGTGCTTCGCGTCCCGCGCTCCGCTTCAACGAGGCAGTAGCCGTCAAAACATAGCCGCTTCCTCCAGGAAATGAGGCGCCCGCATGGCGGAATCGTCGCTCGAATATCCATCGCCATGCCGAAAAACGCGCTGCGGGGTAGCGTTCTCCCCTTGCAACCAGCCCGAAAATGCTCGTTAAAGGCAGGCGCATGAACCGGCTGCTCGCCCTATTCGCCTGTCTCGCGCTGGCGCTGTCCTTTACGACGGCATCGGTCGCGCATGCGATGGAGCCGATCGATTGCATCGACGCAGAAGGACCAGCGGCTGCCGAAACGCATGACGGCGGCGATGCGGGACAGACGTCCGGCGATACCGACCGCGCCTATCCTCACCAACATGGGGGATGCCATGGGCATCATGTCGCGGCCGCTGTCGCCATGTCGGAAATCACGTCCGGTCCGGTCCATCGGATGGTGAAGCTGCGTTGGACGCCCACCATCCATGGCGCCGCACCTCCGCGGAGCGAGTTGAGACCGCCGATCGCCTGACCACTGCCGCCCGGCCTGCGCATCGCGCAGGCGGTCATCCGTTGTCAGGAGTTTCCGAACATGAACCGTTTGCTGGCGGCGTTGCTTGCCGCCACCTCACCCCTATCCGCCACGCAGGCGAAGTCCGCGCCGACGGCCGAAGCACCGCCCGGCCTGACGCTTGAGCAGGCGCTCGATCTCGCCAGCGCCACTGCCCCTTCGCTGGACGCGGCCGGGGCCGGCGTCGATGCAGCCAGGGCCGCGCAGGCAGCGGCCGGTCTGCGGCCGAACCCCATCCTCACCGTCGAAGCCGAGAATGTGGCCGGCACCGGCCTCTATGCGGACACGAAAAGCCTGGAGGCCACGACTTCGCTGGCCCTCCCGCTGGAACTGGGCGGAAAGCGATCGGCCCGGCTGGCCGTCGCGGGCGCCCAGCGCGATCGCGCCATGATCGAACAGGCGGTTGCGCGGGTCGACCTGCGGTTCGCGGTGACGCGGGCCTATGCGGAGGCCGCGGCGTCGGAGCGGCGGCTGGCGAATGCGCGCGACCAGCTTCGGATTGCCGGGGAAGGCCTGCATGCCGCTCATGTCCGCCTGCGTGCCGGCCGCGCCTCGCCCATGGAGGTGCAGCGCGCCGAGCTGGCTCGGATCAATGCGCAGGCTGCTCTCGTGCGGATGGAACGGTCGGCGGAAACGGCCCGCTTCATCCTGGCCCAGCGAATCGGGCAGGCGATCCCCGGCGCTCTCGACGCAGGCTGGTTCGACCGTATCGGCACAGCCCACGGCCCGTTGCAGCCCCTGGAGCCGATAGAGACGCTGGCGCTTGCCGCCGCCAACGCCGATCTGGCGGCGAGCAGCGCGCAGGTGCGGCTTGCCCGAACCCAGCGCATTCCCGATCTGACCGTGGGCGCGGGCGTCCGCCGACTGGAAGCGACCAACGACAGCGCAGCGCTTTTCAGCCTGTCGCTGCCCCTCCCCTTCCTCAACGGCGGCAAGGCGGCGGTCGGGCAGGCGCTGGCGGAGCAGCGTCGCGCCGAAGCCCAGCGGCGAGCCACCGCGCAGGAGGTCGCCCAGGCGATAGCCCAGGCGCAGGCCGAGGCCGCGAACGCCGCCATCGGCGCGGAGACGGCGACCGGACCCGCCCTTGCGGCCGCTGAGGAAGCCGCCCGCATCGCCCGCATCGGCTATCGCGAGGGCAAGTTCAGTCAGCTCGACCTGCTCGATGCCGAACGCACGCTCACCGAAACGAAGGCAGCCGCCATAGAGGCGCTGCTCGCCTATCACAATGCACGAGCGCAGCTGGAGCGATTGACCGCTCGCGCGCCGGATCAGGGAGACGATCGATGAACCTCCTCCAGCGGACCGTCATGGCCGCAATCCTGACATTCACGGTCGCCGCCTGCGGAAACCAGCCTGCCGAAGAAAGCCATGCCGAAGGGGAGGCGCATGCCGGCGAGGAAGGGCTGATCCGCCTCACCGCGCAGCAGATCGCCGCCGCGGGCATCGAACTCGCCCGGCCCACCCCGGGTGGGGCGGGCGCCATCACCCTGCCCGCCACCATAGAGGGCGATCCGCAGGGGACGCAGGTGGTTTCCGCCGCGATCGGCGGGCGCATCGTGGCCCTCAGCCGCAATCTGGGCGAATGGGTGCGCAAGGGCGACATGCTGGCGGTGATCGAAAGCCGCGAGATCGCCTCGCTCAAGGCGGAGGCCGAAGCGGCGCAGGCGCGGCTGGCGCTCGCCCAATCCAATTTGCGGCGGGAACAGCGCCTGTTTGCCGAACGGGTTTCGCCCGAACAGGATCTGGTCGCGGCACGCACCGCCGCGACGGAGGCCGGGATCGCGCTGCACCTCGCCCGGCAGCGGATTGCGGCGTCAGGGGGCGGGGGCGGCGGGCTCAACCGGCTGGGCATCGCCGCGCCGATCGGTGGCCAGGTCATCGCCCGCACCGTGACGCTGGGGCAGATGGTCGCCGAGGATGCCGAACTCTATCGCGTCGCCAATCTCTCTAAACTGGCGGTCCGCCTGTCGCTCTCCCCTGCCGATGCGAGCCGCGTCCGGCCGGGCGCGCGCGTGGACATCACCGCGCCGGACCGCAGGACCAGCGCACGCATCGGCTTCGTCTCTCCGGTGCTCGATGAGAGCACGCGCCTCGTCCCCGTTCTGGCCCTTATCGACAATCGCGGCGGCCAGTGGCGTATCGGCGAACCCGTCACCGCCGCCATCGCGGCGACGGGCGAATCGGGCGGCATGACGGTGCCGTCCGGCGCGGTCCAGACGGTCGAAGGGCGGCCCTCGGTCTTCGTCCGCACAGCCCAGGGGTTCAGGGCCGTACCGGTCACTACAGGCCAGCCAGGCGGCGACGCGGTCACGATCCTGTCGGGCCTGACCGGGCGCGAGCAGATCGCCGTCGCCAACAGCTTCACTCTCAAGGCCGAGCTCGGGAAGAGCGAAGCCACGCATGAGGATTGAACCATGATCGGGCGTATCGTGACCTTTTCGGTCGAGCGGCGCTGGTTCGTGCTGCTCGTCACCCTCATCGCGGCCGCGATCGGCGGCTGGGCGCTCAGCCGCCTGCCCATCGACGCGGTTCCCGACATCACCAACAACCAGGTGCAGGTGAATATCCGCGCGCCCGCGCTGTCGCCCGAACTGGTCGAAAAGCAGGTCGCCTTCCCGATAGAGACCGCGCTGGCGGGGGTGCCGGGGCTGGAATATACAAGATCGCTGAGCCGCAATGGCTTCGCCCAGGTGACGGCGGTCTTCACCGATTCCACCGACATCTATTTCGCCCGCGCCCAGGTTGCCGAACGGCTGCGCAGCGCGGAGGATAGCCTGCCGGACGGCGTCACGCCTGAAATGGGCCCGATCGCCACCGGCCTTGGCGAAGTCTATATGTGGACGGTCCATCTGGCCCATCGCAAGGATGACCGACACTCGCCCGGCGAACCCGGCATCCAGCCCGACGGCAGCTACATCACGCCGGAGGGCGAGCGGCTGGTCGGCCAGTCCGATCAGGCGACCTATCTGCGCACGGTGCAGGACTGGATCGTCGCCCCGCTGCTCAAGAACACGCCAGGCATCGCCGGCATCGATTCCATCGGCGGCCATGTGAAGCAATATCAGGTCGCGCCCGATGTCCAGCGGCTCGCGGCGCTGAACCTCAGCCTCAACGACCTGGCGACCGCATTGGAGGAGAATAACAGCGCCGTCGGCGCGGGCGTCATCGACCGCAACGGCGAAGGGCTGACGGTGCGGTCGGATGCCCGCATCCGCAACGCCGACGATCTCAGCCGAACGGTCATCGCGACGCGGGAAGGCGTTCCCATCCTGCTCCATCAGGTCGCGACGGTGCGGACCGGCCAGGCGCTGCGGATGGGGTCCGCATCCGAGAACGGACGGGAGGTCGTCGTCGGCACCGCGGTCATGCGGATCGGGGAAAACAGCCGGGCCGTTGCCTCCGCCGTCGCCGGGCGACTGGACGAGATCAATGCCTCATTGCCGACCGACGTCATCGTAGAGCCCGTTCTGGATCGCACCGCGCTGGTCAATGCGACGATCGGCACGGTGGCGAAGAACCTGTCCGAAGGCGCGCTGCTCGTCATCGTCGTGCTGTTCGCCCTGCTCGGCAATTTCAGAGCCGCGCTGATCGCCGCGCTGGTCATCCCCATCACCATGCTGCTCACCAGCTTCGGCATGCTGCGCGGCGGTGTCTCGGCCAATCTCATGAGCCTGGGCGCGCTCGACTTCGGGCTCATCGTCGACGGGGCCGTCATCATCGTGGAAAATGCCCTGCGCCGGATCGCCGAGCACCAGCATGACCGTGGCCGGACGCTGAACCCTGAAGAAAGGCTGTCGGCCGTGGCCTTGGCCGCGCGCGAGATGATAGGCCCGTCCGTCTACGGCCAGGCGATCATCATCCTCGTCTATGTCCCGCTCCTCACGCTGGACGGGGTGGAGGGCAAGACCTTCACGCCGATGGCGATGACGGTCATCCTCGCGCTCGGCTTCGCCTTCATCCTCTCGCTGACCTTCGTTCCGGCCATGCTGGCCCTGCTGCTGTCGAAGCCGGTCGAGGAGAAGGAGGGGCGGATCATGTCCTGGCTGAACGCACGCTATCGGTCGGGGCTGGAAGCGGCGATGCGCCGGTCCAGCCGGACGATCGGGATCGGGGTCGCGGCATTTCTGGCGGCCATCGCCGGCTTCTCGATGCTGGGGCAGGAATTCCTGCCCCAGCTCGACGAGGGCGACATACTCGTCCAGGCGGTCCGCGTTCCGGGCACTTCGGTCGACCAGAGCCAGGCCATGCAGTTCGCGGTCGAACGCGCCGTCGCGGGGGAGCCCGAAGTCCGCTTCGTCTTTTCCAAGACGGGCACGGCCGAGCTTGCTTCCGACCCCATGCCGCCCAATGCGACCGACACCTTCGTCATCCTGAAGCCCCGCGCGCAATGGCCCGACCCCCGCCTCGCCAAGGCGGATCTGGTCGAACGGCTGGAGCAGCGGCTCGCGATGCTGCCGGGCAACGCCTATGAGATCACCCAACCGATCCAGATGCGCTTCAACGAGCTGATCGCGGGGGTGCGCGGCGACATCGCCATCAAGGTCTTCGGTGACGATGTCGACCAGATGAGCGGCACGGCGGATCGCATCGCCGCCGTGCTGCGGCGGACCCCGGGCGCCACCGACGTGCGGGTGGAACAGACCGAAGGCCTCCCCATTCTCGACGTGCAACCCAATCGCGATGCGATGGCGCGGCTGGGCATCAGCGCGCGGGTGTTGCAGGACATATTGGCCGCCGCGGTGGGCGGGCGCGACGCGGGCATGATCTTCGAGGGCGACAGGCGCTTTGCCGTCACGATCCGGCTGGGCGAGGAGGCGCGAACCGATCTGGAGACGCTGGGCCAGGTGCCGGTGCCCACTCCGGCGGGTGCCTTCGTGCCGTTGGCAAGCGTCGCCCGGATCGCGCTGGTCGACGGCCCGAACCAGATCAGCCGCGAAAACGGCAAGCGCCGGATCGTCGTGCAGGCCAATGTGCGCGGGCGCGACGTGTCCGGCGTCGTCGCAGATGTGCGGGCGGGGATCGCGCAGGACGTGCGGCTGCCCGCCGGCACCTATCTCCAATGGGGCGGCCAGTTCGAAAATCTGGCATCGGCGCGGGAACGGCTGCTGCTGGTCGTACCGGCCTGCTTCGCGCTCATTCTCCTGCTGCTCTACGGGGCGCTCGGCAGCGTGCGGGACGCCGTGATCGTCTTCACCGGCATCCCTCTCGCGCTGGTCGGCGGCGTTCTGGCGCTGGCGCTGCGCGGCATGCCTTTCTCGATCTCGGCGGCGGTGGGCTTCATCGCCCTGTCCGGCATCGCCGTGCTCAACGGGCTGGTCATGGTGACGTCGATCCAGGACCTGATGGCGCGCGGCATGGATCGCGGCAAGGCAGCCTGCGAAGGCGCCAAGGTGCGGCTGAGGCCGGTGGTCATGACGGCGCTGGTCGCCTCGCTCGGCTTCGTGCCCATGGCGCTGGCGACCGGCCCCGGGGCGGAGGTGCAAAAGCCGCTCGCCACCGTAGTCATCGGCGGCCTTGTTTCCGCGACCTTGCTGACCCTGTTCCTGTTGCCCACGCTCTATGCCCGCTTCGGCCGGCGGGGCGGGGCGGCTGCGCCGGGACAGGAGGAAATGGCGGCCATCTCCTGAAAGGGGAATGGCCCCGCTCCCCCCGGCTTGCTGCCGGGGGAGCGGGAGAGATTTTCATGTCGCAGGTGGAATCCTTGGCACTTGCGGGCTCCGCCGCAGTTCCCAGCGATAAGGAGGATGCCGTGCCGGACCAGATCGTTTCCATTGGCCTGCTGACAGCGAAAGACCTTGAGCTTCTCGGTCAAGGATTCCGGCGGCACTTTCCCATACAGGATGACGACCTCTTCAAGGACCTGCTCGCGAAGCTGGATGAGCTGCCGGCGCGGCCCGAGCCCCGCGCCAAAGACAGGCGATGAGCGGGCGACGCAGAAGGCTTGGCATGGGCCTGTTGCTGACGGCGATCCTGTTGAGCATTGTCGTCATCGTCGGCCTGATGATCCATTCAAGCATCGACGCGCCCGATCCGGCGTCTCGACCCCCCACGGGCGCAATGCCGCCGGAGGGCGAACCGATGCGCCCGGCGGATTAGGTCACGCATTCATCCCGCCTTGCGCGGCGCCCATCAGGCGGTGCATGGAGCGGCAGCCATGCCCCAGACCAAAACGCCCAACATCCTTATCGATGCCGACGCCTGCCCGGTGAAGGAGGAGACCTACAAGGTCGCCTGGCGCCATGGCGTGCCGGTCATCGTCGTCAGCAACAGTCCCATCAGGGTGCCGGCGCATCCGCTCGTCTCCCGCATCGTTGTGGGCGAGGGGTTC
Organism: Sphingobium sp. PNB; assembly: GCF_019873065.1. Taxonomy (NCBI): domain Bacteria; kingdom Pseudomonadati; phylum Pseudomonadota; class Alphaproteobacteria; order Sphingomonadales; family Sphingobiaceae; genus Sphingobium; species Sphingobium sp. PNB. Next base: position 85,182 of record NZ_JAINEZ010000002.1, on the reverse strand, counting down.
GATGCGGCGGATGATTGGATCGCCGGGCATGTGGACGCCGGCTCGATCATCGTCACCGCGGACATCCTGCTGGCCGACCGATGCCTGAAGGCTGGATGCGGTGCGGTGATCGCGCCCACGGGCAAGCCCTTCACCCATGCCTCCATCGGCAATGCCGTGGCGGTACGGGCGATCAAGGCGGACTTGCGCGCCGGCATCCTGGCGGACGGCGTCGGCGGACCAGCGCCGTTCGCGAAGGCCGACCGGTCCCGCTTCCTGTCCGCACTGGACGAAGCGGTCGTCCGATTGCGGCGGCGGTAAGACCAAGACCTGGAGCAGGGCCCGAAACCCGACCGCGCCCTAACCTGCGTCATCGATGGGACAGGATCGCCCGGCGCCCGGTCGCGTTTGATGAGGCGCAGGCCGGTGATCGGCTGCGCGGGACGCTGGTGCCCATGCCAAGGGAGGAGGAAAGGATGGTCCGTATGCTTTTGATCGCAGGCAGCCTGCTTGCCGGGGCCTGTTCGGGCGAGACCCCGTCCGACCGGAATGCAGTCAACGGAGCGGCCATCAACCGCGCGGACGATGCGCCGGGCAATGGCGCCGCAGGACCGCTGCCGACCAGCGGATCTGGCGAAGTGCCGCCCAACGCGCCGGGCGCGGATAATCAGGCGACGGGTTCCAATATCAGCGACCGATAAGGCGGAATTGCCGGAACCGGGCGCTCCGCGCACCGGCGGAAATACGACCTCTTCGGCGCATTGTTCCGGCGTCCTCGAGCCAGTAGAGATGGGCCATGAGTCTGCTTTCGGCGGCCCTTCTCGCGCTCGCGATCGTCCTGCTGCTGTTCGGGATCGCCACCATCGTCGAAAGGCGCGGCGGCCTTGCGCTCGGCCGTTATGACGTGCGCCACGGCGCCTATGCGCTGGCGCTGGGCGTCTATTGCTCAAGCTGGACCTTCTACGGCGCGGTCGGGAGCGCCGTGCGCGACGGCTGGCATTACCTCCCCATCTATCTCGCGCCGATCTGCCTGCTGATCGTCGCGCCCCGTTTCCTGCGCAGGCTGGCCGAGGCGGTGGCGGAGGAACAGGCAACCACCGTGTCCGACTTTATCGCCGCGCGCTTCGGTCATGATGTGGTCGTGGCCCGTCTGGTCACGGTCATCGCCTTGCTGGGAACAGTGCCCTATGTCGCGCTGCAATTCCGCTCCATCGGCAGCGCGATCTCCATCGTGACGGGCCGCCCCGTCGCGACGCTGACCATGCTGACCGCCGCCTGGCTGCTGGCGCTGTTCGCCATGCTGTTCGGCGCCCGCCGGTTCGAACTGGCGGGGCGCAGCGAAGGCCTGGTCTATGCGATCGGCATCGAATCCCTCCTCAAGATCGTCGCGCTGACCACGGTGGCCGTCCTCGCCTTCGTCCTGCTGGCACAGGCGGACCCGACGGACCTCAGCCGGGGCGTCGCCATATTGTCCGCCAATTTCCGGCCGGAACGGTTGTCGATCGAGGTCGGCATCATCTTCCTCATCTCCGCCATGGCCGTCATCGTCCTGCCCCGGCAATTCTACATGGGCCTGGTAGAGGCGCGGGAGCCGGGCGATCTTGTCGGCGCGCGCTGGGGACTGGTTGCCTATCTCGGCGCGATGGCGCTGATGGTGTTGCCCATCGCGCTGGCCGGCGCAAGCCTGCTGCGCGGCGCCCAACCCGATCTCTACATGCTGGCCCTGCCCGGAATGACCGGACAGGGCATCGTGCTTGCCCTGGCCCTGCTGGGCGGGATCGCGGCGGCGGCATCGATGGTCGTGGTCGATTCGACCGCGCTCGCGACCATGGTCTCGAACGACCTCCTCTTCCCCACCCTGCTCGCGCGCGAGAATGGCGGGGAAGCGGGCGCCGGGGCGCTCGGCCGGCGCATGCTGCTCGTGCGGCGCCTCTCCATCCTCGCCATCATCGCGGCGGCGCTCGCCTGGGCGCTGCTGGTTTCGGCCGAACAGTCGCTCGCCTCGATCGGCCTTGTCGCCTTCGCCGCCATGGCGCAGTTCACGCCGCACCTGATCCTGGCCACCTATGCGCCGGGTCGCGATGCGCTGGCGGCGCGGGCAAGCCTTGCCGTCGGCCTTGTCATCTGGTTCTACACCCTCGCCCTGCCGCCCATATTGCCGCCCGCCTGGCTGGATGCGCTGGAGGGAAGCGCCGCCGATCCCCTGCGCCTCTTCGGCATCGGCGCCGCGTCGCCGCTGGTGCATGGCGTGGCGTGGAGCCTGGGCGCGAACCTTCTGGTCTTCGGCCTGGTCGCCGCGCGCAAGGTGAAGGCGCCCGTCCTGCCCCGCCTGGGCAGCCAGCGCCCGATCACCGACCTGGCCGAACTGGCGCAGCTCACCGCCAGCTTCATCGGTGAAGAGGAGGCTGCCCGAGAATTTCCGGCGGCCATGCGGGGCACGCCCATCGACAGGCGGTCGGCGCAGCGCGCCCGCACGCTCATCGCGCGCGTCGTCGGCGCTTCCTCCGCCCGCGCGCTGGTCGCCTCGGCACTGGCCGGGGGGCAGATGAGCCTTTCCGACGTTACCCGGCTGCTGGGAGAGCGCGGCCAGTCGCTGCGCTTCTCCCGCGAACTGCTCGCCGCGACCTTCGAACATATCGATGCCGGCATCAGCGTGGTCGACGCCGACATGAACCTGATCGCATGGAACAGCCAATATCTCGACCTGTTCGACTTTCCTTCCGGCTTCCTGCGGGTGGGCGTGCCGATCGCGGAACTGATCCGCCATAATGGGCGGCTGGGCGATTTCGGCGACGAGGACATAGAATTCCACGTCAGGAAACGCCTGCGGCACATGCGCCGCGGCCTGCCCCACAGTTTCGAGCGGCGGCGAAAGGACGGCCGCGTCATCAAGACCATCGGCGGGCCGATGCCGGGCGGCGGCTATGTCACCAGCTTCATCGACATCACCGAGGATGCACGCATCCGCGACGAGCTGGGCCGCACATTGGCGGAACTGGAAACCCGCGTCGCCGACCGCACACGCGAACTCAGCGAGACCAATTTGCGCCTGGCCGAAGCGACGAAGGACAAGACCCGATTCCTCGCCGCTGCCAGCCACGACCTGCTTCAGCCGCTCCACGCCGCGCGGCTGTTCACCGCCGCCCTGCAACGCGAGGTGGAAGGAACGCCGCACATCCTTGCCGAACGCATCGACAGCGCGATCATGGCGGCGGAAGGGCTGCTCCGCGCTCTGCTCGACATCAGCAAGCTCGATGCCGGCGGTGTCGAGCCCAGCCCGGAGCCGATCGACCTTACGCCGTTTCTCGCCAGCCTTGCTGAAGGATTCGCGCCGATGGCGAAGGAGAAGGGGCTGCGCCTGCTGACCGGTCCCCTTTCCGGCCATCTCGATACCGACCCGGGACTGCTCCGCTCGGTCCTCCAGAATTTCGTCTCCAACGCCCTGCGCTACACGCAGCAGGGCGGGATATTACTGGGCGTCCGGCGCAGGGGTTCGATGATCCGGATCGACGTAGTCGATAGCGGCGTCGGCATCGCCGCCGACCAGATCGGGACGATCTTCGGGGAATTCACCCGGCTCGGCGCGCTGGACGTCGAGGGACTCGGCCTTGGCCTCGCCCTTGCACGCCGCATCGTCCGGCTGCTCGGCGGGCGGATCGAGGTGCGGTCCGTGCCCGGAAAGGGCAGCCGGTTCAGCCTGCTGATGCCTGCCGCAACCGGGCCAGCCGCGCCGGCACCGGCACCGGGGGCGCAGGCCCCCCTTCCGGCGGCGAGGGGTCTGGCCGTGCTGGTGGTCGATGACGATCCGATGATCGTAGCCGCGACCGAGGCGCTGCTGGCCAGCCTCGGCCATCGGCCGCTGGCCGCCGCCGAAGGCAGGACCGCCCGAAAGCTCGCGTCCGCAGCCGACGCCGCGCTGGTCGACTTCCAGCTTGGGACGCAAGAGGACGGCCTTGCCCTGATCGCGGCGCTGCGGCGGGAGCATCCGGGATTGCCCGCCGCGCTGGTCACGGCGGAGGACGATGCGAGCCTCGCCACCCGCGCCGCCATGCTCGACATCGCCTTCATCGCCAAGCCTGCTGCGCCGGAGGCGATCTCAGCCTTTCTGGCCCGCGTCAGTGGTTGAGATCGAGGCCCAGCGAGCGCGCGACCAGTGCCGCCTGCGTGCGGTTCTGCACATCCAGCTTGCGCATGATCGCGGTCATATGCGCCTTCACCGTCGCTTCGGTCACCATGAGGTCGTGCGCGATCTGCTTGTTCAGCTTGCCGTTCAGCACCTCCAGCAGGACCTTCAACTGGGTGGGCGTCAGGGATGCGATCTCCTTCTGGACCGCATCCTCGGGCCGTGGCGGAGCGGGCGGGAGCCGGTGGCCGCCCAACGCCCGCGCGATCGCCGCCTCGATCGCGGGCAGGTCGCTATCCTTGGAGAGGAAGCCGACGGCGCCCAGCGCCTGGGCTTCCTCCGCCGCCTTGGCCCCGTCCGCGCTTGAAACCACCAGGATCGGCACGTCCGGCTGTTCCGCATGCAACAGCGCTATGCCCGAATAGCCGACCGCGCCCGGCATCTTCAGGTCGAGCAGGATGAGGCGCAGGCCCGTGGCCCCGCTCGCCGCCTGAACGGCGCCGGCGAGCGTTCCCGCTTCGATGATGCTGGCCCGCGGAGCGACCTTCATCACCGCCACCGCCAGCGCCTGACGGAAAAGCGGGTGGTCGTCTGCGATGAGAATCGTTTCTATTGCGCCTCTTCCAACCGTGGTCTGTTCGCCAGCAGATTATCGACCACGGTGGGATCGGCAAGCGTCGACGTGTCGCCCAGGTTGGAAACGTCGTTTTCCGCGATCTTCCGCAATATGCGCCGCATGATCTTGCCCGAACGGGTCTTGGGCAGGCCGGGGGCGAACTGCACCACGTCCGGCGATGCGATGGGGCCTATTTCGCTGCGTACCCAGCGTATCAGCTCGCCGCGCAGGGCATCGTCCGGCTCGACATCGGCATTGGTGGTGACATAGGCGTAGATGCCCTGCCCCTTGAGGTCGTGCGGCATGCCGACGACGGCGGCCTCGGCAACCTTGGGATGGGCGACGAGCGCGCTCTCGATCTCCGCCGTGCCCATGCGGTGGCCGGAAACGTTGATGACATCGTCGATGCGGCCGGTGATCCAATAATAGCCGTCCTCGTCGCGCCGGCATCCGTCGCCGGTGAAATAGCGCCCCGGAAAGGTCGTGAAATAGGTCTGGAAGAAGCGGTCATGATCGCCCCAGACGGTGCGCATCTGCCCCGGCCAGCTATCCGCGAGGACGAGGCAGCCTTCGCCCGCCCCCTCGATCAGCCGCCCGTCGCCATCGACCAGTTCGGGCCTGACCCCGAACATCGGCAACGTCGCTGAGCCCGGCTTGAGCGCGACAGCGCCGGGCAGCGGGCTGATCATCGCGCCGCCGGTCTCGGTCTGCCACCAGGTGTCGACGATGGGACAACGCCCTTCACCCACGACCTGATGATACCATTCCCACGCCTCCGGATTGATCGGTTCACCGACGCTGCCCAGCAGCCGCAGGGACTTGCGGCTGGTCTTGCGCACCCATTCGTCGCCCTCGCGCATCAGCGCGCGCAGGGCGGTGGGGGCGCCGTAGAAAATCTCCACGCCGAACTTGTCCACCACCTGCCAGAAGCGGGATGCATCCGGGAAATTGGGCACGCCCTCGAACATCACGGTCGTCGCGCCGTTCATCAGCGGCCCATAGACGACATAGCTGTGGCCCGTGACCCAGCCGATGTCGGCGGCGCACCAGTAGATCTGGCCGGGGCGATAATCGAACACATATTGGTGCGTCATCGCCGCCCAGACGGCATAGCCGCCGGTCGTGTGCAGCACGCCCTTCGGCTTGCCCGTCGAACCGGAGGTATAGAGGATGAAGAGCGGGTCTTCCGCGCCCATCTCCTCCGGCTCGCACTCCGCGGGCTGGGCTTCCACCGCCGTGGCCCAGTCGATGTCGCGGCCCCCGGCCATCGCCACGTCGGCGCCGGTGCGGCGCAGCACGATGACGGTATCGACATCCGCGCAATGGGCTAGGGCGGCGTCGACATTCGCCTTCAGCGGAACCTTCCTGCCGCCGCGCAGGCCCTCGTCGGCGGTGACGACGATGCGGCTCGCGCAATCCTCGATGCGGCCGGCAAGCGCTTCGGGCGAGAAGCCGGCGAAGACGATCGAGTGGATCGCGCCGATCCGCGCGCAGGCCAGCATCGCGACCGCCGCCTCCGGCACCATGGGAAGATAGAGGGTGACGCGGTCGCCCCGCCTGACGCCCCGCGCCTTCAGCAGATTGGCGAAGCGGCATACCGCCTCATGCAGCGCGCGATAGCTGATGCGCCGTTCGGGCTCTGCCGGATCGTCGGGCTCCCAGAGGATCGCGATGGCGTCGCCACGCTCCGCCAGATGGCGGTCGAGGCAATTGGCGGACAGGTTGAGCGTGCCGTCAGCGAACCAGCTTATGCCGAAATCCTCCGCCGAAAAACTGGTCGCCTTCACCTGGCTGAAAGGACGCATCCAGTCCAGGCGCTGCGCCTCCTCCGCCCAGAAGCCATCCGGATCGGTGATCGAGCGCGCATACATCTGCCGGTATCGCGCGGCGTCGACCAGCGCTTCGTTCGCCCAGTGGTTGGGAACGGGGTAAATGCCCTGGTCCATAGTCTCGCACTCCTCTCCTTGATCGCTACCGATCCGTGGGCGGCATCCTAATTGCCGCAGGCGCACATCGGACCCCCGACGAAGGTCGAACATGTCCGACCATGGTTCGGCTGTCGCGCCACGGCGGCATGCGCGATCCTGACCATAGCCGGAACACAAGCCGGATCGTGGAGAGGTTGATGCCAAAGCCGAACAGGCCATTATTGCGCGTGCTGCTGGGGGCGAGCACGCTCGCCGCGCCCCAGCTGGCCGGCGCGCAGACCATGAAGGAGGCGGATCTCGCCGCGCGTCTGGAACGGATGGAGAGCGAGATCACCCAGCTCCGGACGGAACTCGCCGCCGCGCGCAGCCAGCAGGACGAAACCCGCGCCGCCGCCGCCGACGCCACCCGCAAGAGCCAGGAGGCTTCGGCGCAGATGAGCCGACTGGCGGACGGCACGCCCAGGCTTGGCTTCCGCTCTGGCAATAGCAATGTCGTCCTGTCCGGCTATGTGAAGCTGCTCGCGAGCAGCGCCCGCTACAGCGGCGGCGACGATCCGAGCAACACGCTGGGGCGCGACCTCTATCTGCCGCAGTCCATTCCCGTCTTCAATCCCGCCTCCCCGACTTCCCCCACCCATGTCACCGATTTCTCGGCCAAGCAGACGCGCTTCTGGGTGGATGCCACGACCAAGCTCGGCAAGCATGCGCTGAAGGCCTATATCGAATTCGACTTCCAGGCCGCGCCCGGCACGCCCCAGGCGCTGGGCCAGGGCACGCAGCGCACGACCAACGCCTATGACCTCGCCATGCGGCGCGCCTTCATCCAGCTCGATCGCTGGACCTTCGGGCAGGATTTCACCAATTTCTCCAACCCCGCGATCTTCCCGGAAAGCACCGATTATGTCGGGGGCGTCGACGGCCTGATCTTCGTGCGCCAGCCGATGGTGCGCTACAGCCTTCCGCTGGGCCACGGCCTCGCCTTCCATCTCGCGGCGGAAAATCCGGAAACGGCTTCCGCCACTGTCGGCGCACCCGCTCTCGTCGAAAATGGCGAGGACCATGCGCCCGACATCACCGGGCGGCTGGAATATGCGGGCGGGTTCGGTTTCCTCGACCTTGCGGTGCTGGGCCGCCAGTTGCGCGTCGACAATGCGAAAACGGGCGCAGCCCATATCGTCGATTCCCGCCTGGGATGGGGCATCAGCGCCGCCGGCAAGATCTTCCTGGACCACAGGCATAGCAGCGACATCCGGTTCCAGGCAAGCTATGGCGAAGGGATCGGCCGCTATCTCGGCCTGAACTTCGGCCCGGACGCGGTCCTCCAGGCCAATGGGGAACTCGCCCGCGTCCGCAACCTCGCATTGTTCGGCGCGGGCCGCTATGCGCTGGACGACCAATGGCGCGTCAACCTGATCGCCAGCTATCAGCGCATCTTCTACGCCGACGATCTCGATCCGGCGACGACTTCGGGCATAGCGATGTTCAATCGCCAGGCGTGGAGCGTCGCCGGCAACCTCTTCTATTCCCCGGTGAAGAACGTCGATCTCGGCATCGAGTACCGGCATGGCGAGCGCCGGCTCGTCAACGATCTCAACGGCCATGTCGACCGGTTCGACGTCGCGGCGAAATATAATTTCTGACAGGAGGGACGGTTATGGCTTCGACATATGACGGACTGCCAAAACATCATGAGGCGACGCGAAGCGAAAAGCTGATCATCACCGCCAGTTCGCTCGGCACCGTGTTCGAATGGTATGATTTCTATCTCTACGGGCTGCTGACCGCGATCATCGCGGCGCAGTTCCTGACGGGCCTCAACCCGACCACCTCCTTCATCATGGCGCTGCTGATCTTCGCGTCGGGGTTCATCGTCCGTCCCTTCGGCGCCCTCGTCTTCGGCCGCATCGGCGACCTGTTCGGGCGGCGCTACACCTTCATCATCACGTTGTTGGTCATGGGCCTCTCCACCTTCCTGGTCGGGTGCCTTCCCACCTACAAGTCGGTCGGCGTCGCCGCGCCGATCATGCTGGTGGTGCTGCGCATGTTCCAGGGGCTGGCGCTGGGCGGCGAATATGGCGGCGCGGCAACCTATGTCGCGGAGCATGCGCCCGACAACCGGCGAGGCTTCTACACGAGCTGGATTCAGATCACCGCGACCGCCGGGCTCGCCATGGCGCTGCTGATCGTGATCACCGTCCGATCGCCCATCACGGGCGTGGGCGAGGAAGCGTTCAAGGAATGGGGCTGGCGCATTCCCTATCTGGTCTCCGGCCTGTTCCTCGTCCTTGGCCTTTGGCTGCGCCTGAAGCTGCATGAATCGCCCGTTTTCCAGAAAATGAAGGCGGAGGGCACAGGCTCCAAGTCCCCGATCAAGGAAGCCTTCGGTGAGTGGAAGAACCTCAGGATCGTCTTCATCGCCTTTTTCGGCGCGATCGCGGGCCAGGCGGTGGTCTGGTATTGCGGCCAGCTCTACGCGCTGTTCTTCCTGGAGAAGATGCTGAAGATCGACGGCCTGACCGCCAACACGCTCATCATCATCGCGCTCCTCATGGCAGCGCCCTTCTTCCTGTTCTTCGGCTGGCTGTCCGACCGCATCGGCCGCAAGCCCATCATCCTTTCGGGCTGCGCCCTGGCCGCGCTGACGCTGTTCCCGGTCTTCCACCTGCTCACCGACGCCGCCAATCCGGCGCTGGCCCGGGCACAGGCAGCCGCCCCGGTCACGGTCACGGCCGACCCGGCGGAATGTTCTTCGCAGTTCGATCCGGTCGGCGCGAACAAGTTCGACACGACAAGCTGCGACATCGTCAAGAACGCACTGGCCAAGGCGGGCGTCAACTACACCAATGTCGTCGCCGCGCCCGGCACAGTCGCAACGGTCGCGGTCGGCGGCAGGCGCTTCACGGCGCCCGACCCTTCCCGGCTTTCGGGCGATGCGAAGAAGGCGGCCATCGCGGCCTTCACCGCCCAACTGATCGGCGCGCCCGCCAGCCCGGCCAGGGCAGCGGAGGGCGACAAGCCTGCCGTCGCGGCGCGCCCTGCCGTCGAGGGTGAACTCGCCAGGGTCGGCTATCCCGGCAAGGCGAACCCGGCCGAGATCGACAAGCCGCTCGTCGTCGCCCTGCTCTTCTACCTCGTGCTGCTGGTGACGATGGTCTATGGTCCGATCGCCGCCATGCTGGTAGAACTGTTCCCCAGCCGCATCCGCTACTCCTCCATGTCGTTGCCTTATCACATCGGCAATGGCTGGCTGGGCGGGCTGCTTCCGGCGATCGGCTTCGCGATGGTCGCGGCGACCGGGGACATCTATTACGGTCTCTGGTACCCGGTCGTGGTGGCGGCGGCGACCGTCGTCCTGGGAATGATCTTCCTGCCCGAAACCTTCCGGCGCAATATCGACGCCTAAGGCGTTTCCCAGCAGACGGGATCGTCTGCTGGCTTGGAAAACGCGGTAAAGCAAAGGCCTGAAGGTTCCCTGCCGGCGCACCCTGATCCTTCCAGATTGTCGAGGATCAAGGTGCGCCGTCGGTCCGACAGCTACTCTGGCGCCGTTGACAAGGGAGACAGTTTCATGACCGACGCCAAGACCATCCTCAGCCTGCCGACCCGGTCGGGCCTCCAGCTCCATGTCCGGCCTGCGGAGGAAAGCGACGAGACGCTGCTCGCGGCCTTTTTCGACAAGGTCAGCGACGAGGACCGACGCTTCCGCTTCTTTTCCGCCGTGCCCCATGTCGGTCATGAGCAACTCGACCCGCTGATCCATGCCGACCATTTCCGCAGCGAAAGCATCCTGGCGTTCGATGGCGCCACGGGCGAACTCGTCGCCTCCGGCATCCTGGCCTGCGACAATGCGATGGACACGGCCGAAGTCGCCGTATCGGTGCGCGGGGATTATAAGGGCCGGGGCGTCGGCTGGGCGGTGCTCGACCATCTGGCCGGCGAGGCGCAGAAGCGCGGCGTGCGGCGGGTGATCTCGATCGAGAGCCGCGACAATCACGGCACCATAGAATTGGAGCGGGAAAAGGGCTTTGCGGTCGAACCGGTGGAAGGCGATCCGACGCTGGTCATCCTCGCCAGATCATTTCGCTGAACGGGCAAACCAGATGCCGCGGGAGCGGCGTCCCGAGGGGGCGCCGCTCCCGCGTCCAAGTCAGAAGCGATAGCCGACGACCAGCGCAGCCTGGTGGCGCTCGGGCTTCACGTCGAAGACGCGCTCATAGCTCGAATAGCGATATTCGAGGCGGGCAAGGAAACCCATCACATTGGTTTCGACGCCAGCGCCCAGACGATAGCCCTGAAGGTTGCCCGAGGCGGTCTGGATCGTGGCGCCGTTCTGATAGGAACCCTTGGCGCGGGCGTTGGTGTAGCCGCCCTTGGCATAGAGCATCACATTTTCGGCAACCTGGCCGCCGATGCGAATGCCGGCATAGAGATCGCGGCCGGTGCGCGCGCTGACGCGATCGCCGGCGACGAAGACGTCGGTGCTCGAATCCTTGGTGTCGGAATCGGCATATTCGCCTTCAATGCCGAACACCGCGCCCCGCAGGTTGATGTCATAGCCGATGACGCCGCCATAGAGCAGCCCGGTGTCATGCGCGTCCGCGCCGAGATCGGCATGGTCGGCACCCACGACGGCGCCGACATAGGGGCCGGAGAAGTTGGAGCGCACCGCGTCCTGCGCGAAGGCGGGAGAGGCGAAAGAAGCCGCGACGGCGGCGATGGCGATGATCTTCTTCAAGTCAATATCCTTCGAGAAGCTTCGAAATCCAGAGGGTGCCGCACTTAGAATTCGAATAGTCCCGCGTAAACCGCCGGTCGGTCTTCATTGGTCGCAACAGCTTGTCCTTGTTGCACAATTGCACCAGCAACGTCGCCGATAAGCCCGTATGACGGACGATCCTTCTCATCGGATTGTGAGGCCGGGATTTTTTTATAAGAGGACGGAACCATTATTGCTGTTGTTCGTGCAGGCGCATTCCCATGCCGCGCTGCCCCTGTTCGTGGGTCGCCCCGGACGTTTGCGCTATCGGGACGCTCTTTTCGTGGCGAACCAGATGACGTGCCGTGGCCCCTTGCCGTTGCTGCGGGCGCGCACGGCAACCTCTTCGACCGTCAGGCCAGCGCGGGAAAGGCGGCGGGTGAAGCTCGCATCGGGAGCGGCGGACCAGATCGCCAATATGCCGCCGGGCCTGAGCGCGGCGATCGCAGCCGCGATCCCCTGCGCCGAATAGAGACGGTCGTTCGCCTGGCGCACAAGGCCGTCCGGCCCATTGTCGACGTCGAGCAGGATGGCGTCGTACAGCCCCCGCGCAGCGCCGATCAGATCGGCCACATCAGCCTGGACCAGCCGCACGCGCGGATCGTCCAGGCAACCTGCGGCCAGTTCCGCCATCGGCCCGCGCGCCCACTGGATGATCTCCGGCACCAGTTCCGCCACGGTGACGGTTGCGGTGCCGTCGAGCGCCGCCAGAGCCGCGCGCAGCGTGAAGCCCATGCCATAGCCGCCGATCAGCAGATGCGGGCGCGCCCGGCCGCGCAGCCGTTCGCAGCTCAGATTGGCGAGCGCCTCCTCCGACCCGCTCATCCGGCTGCTCATCAGTTCGTTGCGGTCGAGCACGATCATGAAATCCCCGCCTCGCCGATAGAGGGTCAGTTCCTCCCCGCCGGGAACCTGCGCCGTTCCGATGAATTCGCGTGCCTGCATACCAACTACTCCGGGCGGGTCCGCCGCCAGCGGGGGCTTTACGGCAATGCGGCGCGGCGTCAAAGGAGCGAGATGCGATATTTCCTCGATACAGAATTCAACGGCTTCGGCGGCGACCTCATCAGCCTGGCGCTCGTCCCCGAAATTGGAGACCAGGATTTCTACGTCTCGCTTCCCTTGCCGGCCGAAATCCATCCCTGGGTGGAGAAGAATGTGATTCCCTATCTGCGCTTCGTGCCGCCGGGCGTCGACCATCAGTTGAACCGGGTGGAGGCCGCCCAGCATCTGGAAGCCTATCTGGCGCATGACCGCGATCCGCTGATCATCGCCGACTGGCCCGATGACCTCGCCCATTTCTGCGCCCTGCTCGTGACCGGCCCGGCCGAGATGATCAGGCTGGACGGGCTGCGCCTCGAACTCATCAACGGCGCGGGGTTCAGCGCCGCGTCCAACAGCCGGATGCCGCACAACGCCCTCCATGATGCGCACGCGCTCAAGGACTTCTACCTGAACTGGGCCGTCTGAACGGCGCGCTGGCGCGGTTCCTTTCTTTGACAGCGGGTGCAGGACGGCGCATGGGCGGGGCATGCATCTCGCCCGTTTCGACATCGACCTGTTCCTGCGCGACCATTGGCAGAAGCGCCCGCTGCTGATCCGCAACCCGTGGAGCGCGTGGCGCAATCCGCTGGAGCCGGACGAGCTGGCCGGCCTCGCCTGCGAGGAGGGCGTCGAATCGCGCCTCATCACCCGGCAGGCGGATCGGCTCGCCATGGAAAGCGGCCCGCTGCCGGAGGATCGTTTCACCGAACTCGGCGACGCCTGGACTCTTCTGGTGCAGGCGGTCGACCATCATGTGCCCGATGTCGCCGCGTTGATCCAACCCTTCCGCTTCATACCCGACTGGCGCATCGACGATGTGATGGTCAGCTATGCTACCGACGGGGGCGGCGTCGGGCCGCATTTCGACCAATATGACGTGTTCCTGGTGCAGGGCCTGGGCAGGAGGCGCTGGCGCGTCGGCCCGCGATGCGATTCCGCAACGCCGCTGCTGCCGCATGACGACCTGCGCCTGATTCCCGATTTCGAGGCGACGGGGGACTATGTCCTCGAACCCGGAGACATTCTCTATGTCCCGCCCTGCTTCGCGCATGACGGCGTGGCGGTGGGCGGGGACTGCATGACCTATTCCATCGGCTTCCGCGCGCCGTCCCGCGCCGAACTGATCGAAAACTGGTGCCGGCATCAGGCCGACGACATGGTGGACGAGGATCGCTATGCCGATCCCGACCTCATCATCCAGCCCAATGCCGGTGAGATCGCGGCGTCGGCCCTCGACCGGATGCATGCCATGGTGCTGGAGGCGCTGTCCGACCGCCGCGCCTTCGCCCGCTGGTTCGGCCTTTACAACAGCCTGCCCAAGTCGGCGGACATGGACTGGCGGCCGGATGAGCCGGCGGACGAAGCGACGGTGCGCGCCCTTCTGGCTCAGGGCGTGCCGCTCAGCCGCAATCCCGCCAGCCGCTTTTCCTTCATCCGCCAGGGTGAGCCGGAACTGCTGCTGTTCGTGGACGGCCATGGCTTCGATTGCGACGGCGACACGGCGCGACTGGCCGAGGGGCTGTGCATGGAACCGGCCATGGTCGTGGATGCGGAACTCGCGGCCTCCGCCGCCGTGGTCACGCTGGTTGCGGCGTTGATCGACCAGGGCAGCCTGGCGTTCGATGCGGACTGATCCGTCATGGCGCTGATCCTGTTCAACAAGCCTTATGGCGTGCTCTGCCAGTTCAGCGACGAACGGACGGGCCCGCCCCGTCCGACGCTGGCCGCCTATATCGACCGCCCCGGCTTCTATCCGGCGGGCCGGCTCGACCTCGACAGCGAGGGATTGTTGCTGCTGACCGACGACGGCCGCCTGCAGGCGCGGATAGCCGACCCGCGTTTCAAGATGCCCAAGACCTATCTGGTGCAGGTGGAGGGGGACCCGGACGGGGCGGCGCTGGCGGCGCTGCGGCGTGGCGTGCGCCTGAAGGACGGCCTGACCCTGCCCGCGCAGGTCGAACGCATCGACGCGCCCCCCCTCTGGCCCCGCGATCCCCCGGTCCGGTTCCGCAAGAGCGTGCCGGATTGCTGGCTGAGCCTGACGATCCGCGAAGGACGCAACCGACAGGTCAGGCGCATGACGGCTGCGGTAGGGCACCCGACTTTGCGGCTGGTGCGGTGGCGGATCGGGGACTGGACGCTCAACGGCATCGCGCAGGGACAATGGCGCGAAGCGGCGGCCGAACAGGGCAGGGTCCGACCATGCGCGCAATAGAGTGTCCCGCCCATCCGATATAACCGGATCGCCGCGCCAGAGCATATTCCAAGCAGAAGCAATCCTCTGCCGATGCGATCGGAGCGAAATCCGGTCTAGTTCAAGCTAAAGGGTATGCGCAACGTCGTGCGAATATCGCTGGCATCGTCGGTTGCGCCCATTTCGACCGTCCAGTTGATCGTCGTTCGTGCATTGACCCGATAGCCGACGCCGAAGAGGAAGCGTCCGATCTGCAGGTCGCGCGTCTTGCTGCGGATCGGCTCCCCGATCGTTTCGACCCCGTTGGAGATGGAGATCGGGCGGATGCGGCTTTTCGTCGCGAACTGCCATGTATGGGCATAGGCGAAACTCAGGGAAAGCTGTGGATTGAGGGCAATGCCGACGCCCAGCGTGGCATTGGGCGCTCCCCCTGGCTTCACCCGCTCGATCAGGGCATCGCTGATCCGCCGGCCTATATTCTTCCCGAAGTTGAAGGTGTAGCCGATGGAGGCGAAGAGTGTGGCGGGGTCGCTCGGCAGCAGCAGGGTCAGGTTCGGCGCCACTGCCCAGAAACCGGCGCCGGTGGCGGATTGCGTCGCGTTGCCCAGCGCGTTGCGGGAAACTTCGAACGGGTCTCTCCCGGTGGGGATGATGCCCTGCACCCCCGCGATCAGGAAGGGCCAGCCGCCCGATCCGTCGGTCAACTGATAGCGGGCGAACAATTCGATGTCGCCAAGGCCCGATCCGTCGGTCGAGCTATCGACGGTGCCGACGCCCGACTGCGGCGGATTCTGCACCAGCGGAACCAGCACGGCCGTGTCGTCGCGATAGACGAAGGGCAGCCGCGCGCCGACCTCCAGCCGATTGCTGAGGCCAAGGCGCGCCGTCATCGCCGCGGTCAGAACATCCTGCCGGCTTTCATTGATGTCGAACACGCCGACCAAAACCGACTGCGGCACCTCTATGCCGCGAAAGACGAAGCGGTTTCGGTCGGTACGGGCATATTCGACGCTGGGTTCGATGGTGATCCGGCCTGCCTTGGTCATGATGCTGCCCTGATCTGCCAGAACGGCGACTTCGGGCGGATCGGTCCTGTCCTCCGGCGGAGCGCCGACCTGCTCGACGGATTGGACGGAGGCTCCTGCATCGGCGGCCTGTGGCGCGCCATCCTGCGCACCGGGCCCCAGCCCCGCCCCCCGCATGCGGCCAAGCAACTGGTCCTCCAGCCGCTCCAGCCGCGCCCGCTGCTCGTTCAGCAGCCTCTCCTGCCGCGCAAGTTCCAGCCGCTGCGCCTGGAGCTGATCGCGCAGGGCGGCAAGATCGGGCGCACCGCCCTGCTGCGCCAGCGCAGGCGTCGCCGTCGCGGGCAACACCAACACCAACGCCAACGCCATCAAAAGCTTCGCGACGTTCCTTCGCATGCCCCCCTCCCTCAATAAGCTATATTCCCGCCCGCACGGCATCCAGGACGACGGATTCTATGCGCAATATCATGTTGCCGACCGGAACGGCGGCATCGCCCAACGCGATGTTGACGTTCGCGATGGTATCTATGGACCGGTTGTCGAGCGTGTTGGCGATCAGCACGCCGGTGTTGCTGCCGGCCAGATGCTGGATCTCCAGATCGGGGCCTTTCAGCATGACCGCCGCACCGCCTTCCGCCTGCGCCACCGAAACCGCGCCCAGAGCCGCCGAGCTCACCGGTACCGTCACCTGCACGCCCGAATGGCCCGGTTCCGTGACATGGAGGACGGTGCGCAGCGCCAGGCTGTTGTCGACAAAGGTCGCAATCTCCACGCCCAGCGACAATCTCATGCCGTTGGGCAGGTCGAAACCGCCGCGCATGTCGCTCAACGATTCGTCGCTGACCGGCGTCACGCCGAAGGGATTGGCCAGCGCCTGGCCATGGATCGCCAGCGTCAGGGTGAAGGCCGATGCTGTCAGGAAGGGTCGGGAAAGCCAGCGGGGATGGTGGGGACGAGGTTCGGCCATCTCTATGCGTCCTTACAGTTCCGGCGGGAAGGCCTGGGGGCGCGTGAGCGCCAGCGCCTGAAGGCTGACCGGCTCCATCAAGGCGGTTGCGCGGGACCGGGCGACCAGCGCCCAGTCGCTGTCCTTGCCGAAACTTGCCTTTGCGGCTTCCGGCCGGTCGTTGACGACAAACAGTATCCGGTTCCACATCGCCTGGAACCTGCGCGCAGAGATAAGGCGGATGCCGAGCGACGGATCGCCCACCATCACCTGCCCGTTCTCCACACCCTTCACGACGACGAAATGCAGATAGCCGTTCATGTTGATGAGGGCGATGCCCGGAATGCGGGTCGCCGCAATCTGTTGCAGCGTCACCTGATAGCCGTCGGACCCGATGCCGCGCGCGGCCAGATAACGCTTCATGTCGAGCAGGGAGAAGCCCTGTTTGCGGATCTGTTCCCGGTCGCCGTCCCGCCACATGCCAAGGAAGATCGACTGTTCGGTCTGAACATCGCCATAATGGAAATGCAGCAGCGTCGCGAGTGCCGCCGATCCGCAACTGAAGTCATAGCGTTGCCGGACCACCGTCAGGAAACGCCGTTCCACCATGCTGCGCACCGGCAGCACATAATCGTTGCGTCCGAGACCAAGTCCGCTGCCCGCCCCCTGTGGCGCGGCGCAGCCCGACAATGCGAGCAGGGCGGCGGCCCCGATCCTATTGCTGGATCGAGACATTGAGGTTCATCGCCGTGTTGATCGACACATTGTTGCCGGTGTTGGCGGTCAGGATCGAAAGACCGGTCATATTCTGGAAGGATTGGCCGTCGATCGCGATCTGACCGGTCACGGACTGGCCGTTGACGCTGTTGCCGGCGACGATGCCGCTGTTGTTGGCGGTCGCGATCATCTCCAGATTGGCCATGCCTGCGGCGGACCGGAGCGCGGCGCTGTCCACCGCCGGGACCTTGCCGAACGGCCCCTGTTCAGAAACCGGCGCAACGCCCGCCCGCTCCGCCAATGCGCCGGCCCCCGACCCCGCGGCCAAGCCGGCCCACAGCAGAGGCATAAGGAAAGTGCTGGGCATGACATCCTCCGTCGATCAGGAGAGCGGAGCGGGCGGCGGGGGTCATGTTTCGCCGCCCGCTCCCGCCCCGGCGGAAAGCGGGCCGCCTTGGGAAGCCGGCCCGTCCTCCATCTTCCGGAACCTTATTGCAGGGTCAGCGTGCCGATCGATGCGCTGACGTTGATGCTCGCATTCTGCAAGGCGCCGACGCCCGTGTTGAGGTTCTGGGCATTGAGACCGGCGAAGTTCGACATCGCCCCATTGTCGAGCGAGATGCTGTTGTCGATCAGGGGGCTGCCGCCCGCGCCGCCGGAACCGGAATTACCGCCGCCCAGGCCGGAACTGCTGCCGGTGCCGGCGCCGCCATCGGCTGGCACATTATAGCTGACCGAATTGCCGGTCACGAGGCCCGCCAGCTTCGACTGCGCCACGACCGAGGAATAGCTCCAGCTCGCCGTCCCGCCATTATTGGCGGCGCTGCTGCCATATTTCGCCACGGCATATTGCGAATTGTCGGACTCGTCGTTCACGACATCGCCATTGGCAGCGATCGAACCCCATGCAGCGTTCGCATTGGTGCTGTTGTTGGAGTTGTCGCTATTGTCGCTATTGTCGACATCGCCGACGACGCCACCCTTGGTCGCGACATTGCTGCCGACGACATTGGTTCCACCCTTCGATGCAAGATATGCGACGCTGCTGTTCGTCGAATTGTCCGACTCATCATTCGTGACCGTGCTGCCATTATTGGCGGCATTTGCCCCAAAGGCGGCGTGAACCGATGACGAGGAATCCGTCGAACTGTCGGATTCATCGTTGGTGACCGTACTGCCGCCATTGGCCGCATTGCCGCCGAAGGCTGCTCCTGCAGCGGATGCCGTCAGATTATGCGTACTGTTGTCGGACGAATCGTTCGTCGTATTGCTGCCGTTGTTGGCGCTGCCGTGACTGACGACATTGCTGCCATTGTCGACGTCCGCCGGACTGTCCGCATGGGCGGGGGCCGCGAGCACGCAAAGCGACAAAGCGCCCGCCGATGCCGTCAATAGCAAGGCTTGTTTTACCATAGCATCCTCCTGTTCGATATTGCTTTGCTGAACCCGACGCGACGTTCCTGTAAGACAAGGGGTGAAGTCGGGAACGTCCAGACATGATGATCCCGATGCCGGAGACGCGCGTCTTCCAACAGGACTCATCACCATTTGGGCGTTAACTGGAAAATAAGATCAACGGTCGGCCAAGAACAGTGCGATTTGGCACAGCGTAAATTTACGGGAATGGAACATTCAGCCCTTTATTCCGATTTTTCATCGGCTAAACGGCGTTCGCCTCACTTCCACAGGCGGGAATATGTCCCTTCGACGATGATACCCCTTTTTGCTTAGGTAAAATTACGGGCAAATTGGAGGCCGCTTGCATAAGCTATTGCGATTGGCATACAACCAAGGTCGCAATAGGGGATTTGCGCACGGGGGCATCTGCTTCTTGTTCGGCTTCGCCGGTTGTGATTGCTGCGGGGACAGTTGCAAAGCCGGCTCCAACCCGCCAAGAAATCTTGGGTCGCGCCATGACCACTCCGCCGAAGAGCGGGGCAAGGAGGCGGAGATGAGAAAGGCAGACGATCACGACCTGCTCACACAGCGCGAGATCCAGATATTGAAGTTGGTCGCCCAGGGATTTTCCGCAAAGGAAGTCGCCCAGACCATCGAGATCGCACCCCGGACGGTCGAGGGATATATCGACATGATCCGCCTGAAGCTGCACGCACGCAATCGAACGCACATGGTGACCAAGGCCATTGCCGCGCGCCTGATCACAATCGATTTCGGAGCGGATGGAGAAAATTCAGGCGCGCCCAAAGGCGCAACCTTCCTCTACGGTCCGGAGCGGACTGTCCTTGATGTCGCGCTGGACGGGGAATTCGACGCAGAGAGCGACCGACGCTTTGGACTGACAAGCACCGTTCCACCATCGCATAACCTGTCCTGCTAACCGGAAATTTTTAAACGGAGGGTAATCCAGCCTCCCCTGCGACGGCAATGGACGAACCGGAACAGTCCAATATCTCCCACAAGGTCCGCGCGGCGAAATAGCGCAGGCCGCTGCCCGGCTGCGACATCGCGCCAAGCAGGCGCATCGTGTTGGCGGCCGCACCCTGAAATTCGATGCAGGCAGGATCGAAGCTGCAGTCGACAAGACGCGGCGGTTCGCCACCGCGATAGATCAACGCGGCATGGACGAAACTGCACCGGATGAAACTATTGCCATCCAGTTCGATCGATCCGGAAAGATGCTGTCCTTCGTAGATCATCCGCCTGCATCCGTGCCATCATGCATATTCCGAGATTTGGCAGGTTCACCATGCGAAATGCATCCTGAAAACTGGCCATGAAAGCTTGAAAATGCTGCCGGTTGTCCCATCGGCGGGAAAGATAGCGTTTTACAGGCGCTGGCTTGCAAGGGCGGAGGCGGACATCCTTTATCGCAGCAATCCCGACCTGGGATCGATGGAAAAGAATATCTGCCATCCCAGCCTGTGCCGCAGCCACTTCCAATGGGCCGCGAACTTACCCATATGCCGCCAATTACCATCCCTTTGATAGGCAAGATATTGAGGTATGGCGACTTGCAAGACATGTCGTCGGCAATCTTCCAGACTTGGTGGCGCTGTCCTGAAATAATCGTCGACGAATTGCCACGCCAGAATCCGCAAGGATCTGTTCAGTACGTCGGATATTCCCGGCGGTGGCTGATGGTCTTCGGGCATGCGCCGGTAGATAGATGCTTCGGTCACGAGCGCGACGAACCAGGACGACAATGCCGTCGGATGAACATCATCCACGAACAGCCTGCGCACAGTTTGCGCCGTGGCGTTCGTGCCGATGCCGGCGACTTCCTCATCGGCCGTCGCCCGCTGCACGAGCCAGGCCATGGCTGCCGCCGCCGGTATGAGTTGGATGCGGTCCAACCGCCCTTGTGCGGCGAGCGACCGGTTGATCCGCATCACGACGCAATCCCAGACCGGCGCCATGGCCGCTTCGACATCGATCCACCGGCGCGGATCGGCCGGATCGTCAATATTCAACCAGGATGACAGGAGAAAGCTGCTTCCTTTCCCATTATGGGAGATGAAGCGGTCATGCACCTTCGTCAGATTGGCGATGCTGTCGTTCCAGACGATATTGCCCAATAGCGTATGTTGCTCTGTGACGATCAGCATATCGAAGGGCGATCCGGCATCTGCGGCATGGCGCAGATCGTCCAGCAATCCCTCGTCTATCCTCATGGCGATGGTCGATCCCGCCTTGTTGCGCGTCTCCACATGCATGCGCATGTCCGGGCGGTTCATGACGCGCCTCAGATGGGCGGGATAGGCTCCATCGGTAAGGCTGTGGCCGGAAAGGAGAATATGATGCGGAGCGGTGGGCATCATGAGGACGGCAGGCTGGGGCTTCCCCTCGCCATCACCGCCGGAGCAGGCAGCCAGGAACAGGACGCCGAGGAGGAGAGATCCCCTCCTCCATCGCGGCCCCTCATCACCCCGGGCCGTCACTGCCGTTCGCCAGGCGCCGGGACAACCATTTGCGGTAAATGGGCAGGATGACCGGTCCTTCGATCATATAGCGGCGCCACAAACGTCGTGGGTTGGACAGAAAGCGGAACAGCCATTCCAGGCTCATCGCCTGCATCCACCCTGGCGCGCGCACTTGTTCGCCGGTCAGGAATTCCAGGCTGGCGCCGACACACAGCGCCGTCCCGACCGCTTTTCCCGTTCGCGCCACATGCCAGGCAAGCATTTCCTGTTGCGGCGAGCCGACCGCGATGATCGCGAACCGAGCCCGCGCCTGGACCAGAAAATCGCGCGCCTCGGCAAAGGCCGACGGATTGGCGGCGAATCCCATGGGCGGGTTGAGATGCAGGAAATCGACCGCCGGAAGCTTTTCCCGCAGCGAGGCGATCAGGGACGTCGATCCCCCGACGATGGCGATCCGGTCTCCGGGACTGAGCGCATCGGCCATAAGGGCCGCCGTCAGGTCGCTGCCTGGCGCGGCCGGCAGCTTCACGCCCGCATTGGCGGCAAGGCGGGACAGGATGCGGCTGTCGCACAGGCAGAGCCAGGCCGACCGATAGGCAGGCCAAAGATCGGACCGACGGCGCTGGATGCGCACGACATGATCCACATTGGGCGTCACCACATAGGCGAAGGGCGAGCCGGCGGGGCGTTCCAGGATCGCCGCCAGCGCATCCGCAACGGAAAGATCGCAGAAATCGAAGTCGAGAAAGCTGATCTTCCCGCTCGCCGCCGTCCGGGAACCGGTTGCCGGGAGGAGCGGCATATCCGTTGCAGATAATAGCGTCGCCATGACAGCCCCTTCCCTCATGCGCCGCTCGTCAACGCCAGCCGCGACAGTCCTTATGGGACACCACTATGCCCATGCCGCGCGCTGCAATGCTTTCCGGCCAACTACGTCCGGATTTTTAGGGGGGACGCTTGCCGAATATTCGCAACCCGACGAGCGGATTAGTCTCACCGCAAGCTTGGCTGAAGGGGACAGATCATGAAATCGCCAGCCTCCCGGTCCCGCCTCATGCTGTGCGGCCTGACCCTGGCTGCCGCGGCGTCCGGCCACCGCCCTTCATGGGCGGCGCCCGAAGCAATCGATACCGCATCGGTGCGGGAGGACGCCCAATATCGGATCAATGCCGGCGACGAGCTGGACATCATGGTCTGGGGCGAGGAGCGGATGCAAAGGCTCGTCCGCGTCCAGCCCGACGGCTCTTTCTCCTTTCCGCTCGCCGGGCGGATCATGGCGGCGGGAAGCACGACGGGAACGGTCACGCAGGCGATACGCAGCCAACTGGCGGAAAAATACCGCAACGGCGCACCCGACGTCACCGTGTCGGTGCGCGATTCGGCCGGCATGCGATTCTATGTCATCGGCAAAGTCCGCAATGCCGGCAGCTATGCCGCCGGCAAGGGCGTCGACATCGTGCAGGCCCTCAGCCTGGCGGGCGGCCTGGCGGAATTCGCAGACGTCAAGGGCGCGGTCATCCTGCGACAGACGCCCGATGGCCAGGTCGTCGAACGCATCCGAATCGCGCAGATCCTGAAAGGCGGCAGGCGCCTGCGCGCGGGCGCCTTGCCCGAACCCATTCCCGTCCTGAAAAGCGGCGACACACTCGTCATCCCATGAGCGGCGCCGCGAAGCTGCTCCGCGCATCCCGCAAGGGCGCGGCGGCAGCTTGCATGTTCGCCGGCAGCCTGTCCTGTCCTTCGGGGGTGGTGGCCGATGTCCGACCCGGCCTTGCCATGGAGGGCAGCCTCGCCCTGGCGGACAATCCGCTGCTGATTGCAGGACCCGACCGGGGGGCGGCGGTCGTGGACGCGGGTATCAGGCCCGCCATCGAAATCAGCGACATGACGGGATTGAACGTCACGCTGAGCGGCTTGCTGGCCGGGCGGCATTACAGCCGCCGCTATGAGGATGTCGTCCACGGCAATGCGCAACTGGCGGCCGACTGGCGGAAGAATGAGTGGCTAACCCTGTCCGCCCTCGCCCTCTTCAGCCGCGAACCGCTGATCGATCGGCTCGCCACCGACATCGACGCTTCGGTGAAAAGCACCGGAGTGCGGGAAGGCCGGCTGGGCAGGCTGTCGATGCGCTGGAATCCCGACAGCCACACCCGCATCCAACCGGAAATGACCTTCGAATCCGGGCATTATCCCGGCATGGCGACCCTGCGAGATACGCGATCGACGATATTCGCCCTCAGCGCAATCCGAAGGACCAGCGCCTATACCACGCTCGGCACGCGCTGGAGCTATATGCGCAGCAGCGTCGACGGAGCCTCTGACAGCAAGGTCTATTCCGGCTACGCCTCGCTGGAGCAGAGACTGAGCGCGGTCTGGCGTCTGCGGATGGAACTGGGGCTGGAACATGTTCGCACGCCGGCGCTCCAATCGACGCCCGCCGACGGACGAAGCCAGGCGGCGGGACGCATCGAATTGTGCCGCGACTCCCCTCGGCTGAATCTGTGCGCCAGCGGAGCATTGACGTCCGAGGTTAGCGGGCTGGGGGGGCTGCAACGCCGGATCGACATCGGAGCAGCGGCGCAATGGCGGCTCGCGCCCCGTCTGAACCTGGCCCTTGACGGCCGCTACCAACGCGCGACCCAGCAACGCACCGCGCTGCCCGGCCTGGACGCAGCGCAGGCGAGCCTGCGCCTGGAACGGCGCATAAACCGACGCATCACTGCTTCGGCCGTCGCGGAATATCGTCGTCGGGAACCGCCCGGGGAACGCGCCCTTTCTTCCACGACCATCGGTATCCAACTGAAATATGAGCCATTGCCTCTTTAGTCTGGCAGAGGTTGTGGGGATTTTTCTGACGTCATTTGCCATGGCACAATCATCGGAACCCGAAAGCAAGACTATCCAGATCGGCAAAGGCCGATCACCCTGTCCTGCAATGGATCGCGCCGGTCCCCTGCCGGACATGCGCCTGCCGCGATCTGCAAATGCACCGGCACCCGGGGAGATGATGACGATGCTGGTTGCACAAGAATTATGGGCAAATCGCTCCCGATGTCCCATGGAGCCATCGATCGCCAGGCCGCTTCGCGTTGCCTATCTCACCAATGTCTATCCCAAACCCAGTCACAGCTTCATCCGGCGGGAGATCCTCGCGCTGGAGCGCCAGGGTTTCGAAGTGACCCGACTTTCCGTTCGAGACGGCGGCTGCGCGCTGCCCGATCCCGCGGACCGGAGCGAATATGACCGCACGCATATCCTGCTGAACGGCAATTATCTGGAACTTGTCCTTGCTTTCCTGTCGCGGATGATCGCCCACCCGATCCGGCTGGCGCGCGGCGTCGCGACCGCATGGCGGATGCTGAGCCAGGGCATGTCCGATCCCATGCGGGTCGGCGCCTATCTGCTGGAGGCCTGCCTGCTGGCAAAATATATGGAAAGGGCGGGGATCAGGCACGTCCACGTCCATTTCGGGACCAATCCGGCGGCGGTAGCCCGGCTGGCAAGGGAGTTGAGCCAGGTCACCTACAGCGTGACACTGCACGGCCCGGATGAGTTCGACGCTCCCAGGGCGCTGTTGCTGCGCGAAAAAGTATCGGGGGCCGCTTTCGTCATCGCCATATCCAGCTTCTGCCGGGGACAGTTGATCCGATGGACGAGAACGCAGGACTGGTCGAAGATCAAGGTCGTCCGATGCGGCATCGAACAGGAACAGCTCAGCTATGTCGAACAACTTGCCGGCTATATCACCGGGACTTCGGATCATCTGGTCTGCGTAGCCCGGCTGAGCGCGCAAAAGGGGCTTGGACTGCTGCTGGAAGCGGTTGCCGTGGTTGCCCAGGACCATCGCTTCCAACTGCGGATCATCGGCGACGGCGAGTTGCGCGCTCAACTGGAAGACCAGATCGAACGGCTGGGACTGCACGATCACGTCGTCCTGCTGGGCTGGTGCAGCGCGGACCGCGTGCGTCAGGAAATGCTGAATGCCCGCGCCCTCATCCTGCCGAGCCTCGCAGAAGGACTGCCGGTCGTGCTGATGGAGGCCATGGCGCTTGGCAAGCCCGTGGTCGCGTCCTGCATTTCCGGCATCCCCGAACTGGTCGACGACGCCTGCGGCTTCCTGTTGCCGGCGGGTTCGGCGGAGGCCATAGCCGAAGGGCTCCAAACCGTGCTGGAGACGGACGCCGACATATTGGCCGCCATGGGGGAGGTCGGACGCCAGCGCGTGCGCCGCTATCATGACGTGGATCGCAACACGGCCGCCCTGGCGGCGCTTTTCCGTCCCCTGGTGTAACGATGATCACGCTCTTCCTCTGGCTCGTCGCGCTCATGGTCGGAATTCCGCTCCTCATGGTCGGCCTGGAATGCTTTCTCGCCCTGTCGGACGCGGCAGCGTCCCCACCAGCCGCGACCTCACCCCGGATCGCCGTGCTGATCCCCGCGCACGACGAAGCCCTGGCTATCACCGCAACGTTGAAAGCGGCACAGGCCCAGCTTGCCGCGACCGACCGGCTGGTCGTCGTCGCGGACAATTGCAGCGACGCCACGGCAGCCGTCGCCCGCGCCCATGGCGCCGAAGTGATCGAACGACACGACCCGGACAATCGCGGCAAGGGCTTCGCCCTGGCCTTCGGCCGCGACGCCCTGCGCGGCGATCCGCCCGCGGTGGTTCTCGTGCTGGATGCCGATACCCTGCCCGCACCCGGCGCGATCCCCCTGATCGCCGCGCAGGCGGCGAGGAACGATGCCGCGCTTCAGGGCTGCTACCTGATCGAAAGCGGTTCGGCCGAACCGCGGATCGCCATGTCGAACCTGGCCTTCCGCCTCAAGAATTTCGTGCGTCAGAAGGGGTTGCAAAGACTGGCGGGCCATGCGCTGTTGCAGGGCAGCGGCATGGCCTTTCCCTGGGCCATGTTCAGCACCGCGCCGCTCGCCACCTCCAGCCTGGTCGAAGACGTACAACTGGGTGTGGATCTATATCTGCGCGGCGACAGGGTCCGCTTCGCGGAATATGCGCGCTTCACCAGCGCCGCCAGCACGCTCCGCGGCACCGTCTCGCAACGCACACGCTGGGAACATGGCAGCATGGCGTCGGCGCCGGCCCATGCGGCGAGGCTGTTCGCGGCCGCGCTGCGCGGCCGCGTCAGCGCGTGGGCACTGGCGCTGGACCTGCTGGTTCCACCCCTGGCCCTGCTGGCGATCCTGTCGACGGCGGCCATGATGCTTTTGGGGATCGGCGCCCTGCTGGGGCAGAATATTGCGCCGTTGCTGTTCCTGACCATCAGCGGCGCGCTGTTCGGCCTGGGCCTTGTTGGCGTCTGGGTCAGATGGGGGCGCGACCTGCTTCCCGCCTCGACGGTCCATCGCCTGCTCCTCTACCTGCTGTGGAAAATGCCGGTCCTCGCCCGCTTTCTCATCCAGCGCCAACGCAAATGGGTCCGCACCGATCGCGGCCCGCTGAATTAAGAATCCACCCTCCGAATTTCCACGACGCAAAGGACAGGCTGAAAGCGACCCGACAGATCGAACATAGTGTCAGCCAGCCCAAAAGGGAGCTCGTCCGGGTCGCACCGCGAATGTCTCATGTCGTTTCGATTGCCGAGGAGCATGCGATGTCGTTCTGGTCGGTACAAGCTGTTCAAAGAACAACCGCATTATTGGCGATGCTGTTCATATTCACCTGCCAGGTCGATGAGAACATCGATGCGCAGCCCGCCGTTTCGACGGAAACTGCCGTTACCGCCAGCGGCGCGTCCATGGCTGCGGCCCGCAGCGCGGACGAAGGGCAGGAGGAGAATGGCCCCAGCCTTGGCTCCTATCTCTGCCTGCTGGCCTGCGGCATCGTCGTCGCCCGCCAGATCCGCAAGCGTGGAACGACCCATATCACCCTTTCCTGAAACAGGGACGAAGCCGATCATGCATGCAATATCGAAGCCATGGAGATGCGTCCTCGTCGGTGATGAGCAGATTCTCATCGAATGCGCTCATATTCTTCTCGATCGCGGTCATGATGTCGTTGCCATTGTCACGGAAAGGGAATCCATAACCAACTGGGCAGAGAAAAAAGATATTCCGTGGATCATGTCCGCAGGCCATATTGACGGCTCCGACATCGGAACCTTCGACTATCTCTTCAGTATCGCCAATCTCAACATCTTGTCCGAAACGGTGCTGGCGCTCCCTTCCCAGGGCGCGATCAACTTCCACGACGGTCCCTTGCCGCGCTATCCGGGGCTCAACGCACCCGTAAGGGCGTTGCTGAATGCCGAGCCGCACCATGGCATAAGCTGGCACCGCATGACGCATGAAGTCGACCGGGGATCGATCCTGGCGGCACGGACATTCCCCATCGATCCGGGCGAGACGGCCTTTTCACTCAACACAAAATGCTTCGCCGCCGCCATGGAGAGTTTTGCGGAACTGGTCGATGCGCTGGCCGCCGGGACGGTCATTGAAGTCGATCAGGCTGAATTCGCCGCGACGGAAGAGTTCCGCGCCGACCGCACGGCAGGCGCTGGCGCAATCCCATGGTCCCTTGGGGCGGAAAGGATCGAAGCCCTGGTCCGCGCGCTGGACTTCGGGACCCATGCCAATCCCGTCGCCCTGCCGAACATGCTGCTGGGCGACAGGCTGCTCTTCATACCCAGCGCCACGGCGACGGACAGCCGATCGGACGCAGCGCCGGGAACGATCCTCCGCATCGATGCGCAGGGCATGACCGTCGCGACCGGCGATGGCGACCTGTCCATAGACCGGATCATGTCCGCCGAGGGCGTCACCCTCTCTGCGGCGGACGCGGCGGCCCGCTTCGGGCTGCGGCCGAGCCTGCGGTTCACCCTGCTGGAACCGGAGCGGCAGGATGCCCTGTCTCAACTGGCAGGGGCCTTCGCGGTTCATGAGAAATATTGGCGCAAGCGGTTGCGTCGACTGGACCTCCTGTCCCTCGATGGGATCGAAAGAGGCGCCGATGCTTCGGGCGCAGGACGGATCGACGCAGTGCTGGAGGAACCGGACGGTCCATATGCGGCTCAGTCGCTGCTGGCCTCGACCCTTGCCTATCTGGCCCGCATCCATGATCGCGCGTCATTCGATGTCGGCTATGCCGATCCAGTGCTCGGCATGCGGGTTGCGGGCGTGGAACCATGGTTCGCATCCGTGCTGCCAATCCCCGTCGCGATGGATTTCGACGCTGGCATGCAGAGCTTCCGCGACAGGCTTTCGGCGTCCCTGCGTGAGGTTCACCGGCGGCTGGGCTATCGCGTCGACCTGCCCGCGCGCATGGCTGGCGATGGAGCCCCCGGCCGGGCTTTCCCCGTCATCGTGCAGATCGTCGACGATCTCGAAGAAGGCAGGCTGCCCGCGGGTTCCCAATTGTCGATCGCCATTCGCTCCGACGGACGGGCATGCCGCTGGCTGTTCGACAGCGCCGCCCTAGACGGTGCGGTGGTGCAGGCAATGCAACAGGGCGTCGCCACGCTTCACCGGCACGCGGTCGGCGCTCCGCATTGTCCCGTCGCGGATTTGCCGCTGCTCGATCCCGCCCTCCTGCAACAGGCGGCGTCATGGTCGAACGGCATTTCGCTGCCCTGCCGCCAGGACGCAACCGTCCATCAGCTCTTCAGCCAGCAGGCCGCGCGCACGCCGGAAAAAACCGCCGTGACCTGCCGGATGGAAAGCCTGACCTACCGGCAACTGGATGAACGTTCCAACCGGCTTGCCCGTCATCTCCGGCGGATGGGCATTGGTCCCGACAGCCTGGTGGGGCTGCATTGCGACCGGTCGACCGATCTGATGGTGGCGCTGCTCGGCATATGGAAGGCGGGGGGAGCCTATGTCCCGCTCGATCCGGCCTATCCGGCCGCGCGGATCAGCCAGATGATCGAGGATGCCGGGCTTCAGGCGATCGTCACCCGGTCACATCTTGCGCTGGACGCCCCAGCAACGCCGATGGTCCGGATCGATGCCGATTGGCATGATATTGCACGTGAGGACGGCGCATCCCTCCCTTCCTCCAGCGGGCCCGATCATCTGGCCTATGCGATCTTCACCTCCGGCTCCACCGGCCGGCCCAAGGGCGTCATGGTCGAACATCGCAATGTCGTGAACTTCTTCGCAGGCATGGATCGGCATATCGGGGCGCAGGGCACCTGGCTGGCGGTCACCAGCCTCAGCTTCGACATTTCCGTGCTGGAACTGTGCTGGACGCTGACGCGGGGGATGCATGTGGTGCTGACCACAGGCCATGAATTGAAGCCCGTGGCGCAGCCCCGTCGCCCCATGGCCTTCAGCCTGTTCTACTTCGCCAGCGACGAAGCCAGTTCGGGCAGCGACAAATATCGCCTGCTGCTGGAGGGTGCGCGCTTTGCCGACACCCACGGCTTTGCTGCTCTATGGACGCCGGAGCGTCATTTCCATGCCTTTGGCGGCCTTTACCCCAATCCCGCCGTCACTGGTGCCGCCCTTGCCGCGATTACCAGCCGCGTGCAGATCAGGGGCGGCAGCGTCGTCCTGCCGCTGCACCATCCCGCGCGGGTGGCGGAGGAATGGTCGGTGGTCGACAATATCTCCAACGGCCGGGTCGGCATCGCCTTCGCCTCCGGCTGGCAGCCCAATGACTTCCTGCTGCGTCCCGAAGCCTATGCCGACCGCAATGCCGGGCTGCTGCGCGATATGGAAACCGTTCGTGCGCTGTGGCGGGGGGAAAGGCGCCGTTTCGATGGGCCGGTCGGCCCGGCCGAGGTGCGGACATTGCCGCGCCCGGTACAGCCGGAACTGCCCTGTTGGATCACCTCCGCCGGGAGCATCGAGACATTCGCGGCGGCAGGTCGCGCCGGCGCATCGATCCTGACCCATCTGCTGGGCCAGTCCATCGACGAGCTGGCAGGGAAGATCGCCACCTACCGGCAGGCGCGCCGGGACGCGGGACATGAAGGCGAGGGCCAGGTCGCACTGATGCTGCACAGCTTCGTCGGCCCCGACGCCGCAGCGATCCGCAGCATCGTGCGCGAACCGCTGATCGCCTATCTGCGCACGGCCACCAGCCTGGTGAAGCAATATGCCTGGTCCTTCCCGGCGTTCAAGCGGCGGCCTGGCATGACGGAAACGGTATCCGACATCGAGTTCGACAGCCTCAGCGCCGAAGAAACCGACATGCTGCTGGAGCATGCCTTCGACCGCTATTTCGAGAGCAGTGGGCTGTTCGGCACGCCCGAACAATGCATCGCCATGGTCGACAGGCTGCGCGCCATCGGTGTCGACGAGATCGCCAGCCTGATCGATTTCGGGGTCGATGGCGAACAGGTTCTGGCGCATCTGCCCCATCTCGACCGGTTGCGCCGACTGGCCGTGGAGGCGGACGAACCGGCTGGCGAACCGATGGCCGCGCTGATGGAACGGCACCGGGTGACGCACCTGCAATGCACGCCTTCCCTGATGCGCATGCTTCTGGCGGAACCGGGGGTACGGCCGCATATCGCCGCGCTGGACCATCTGATGATCGGGGGAGAGGCCTTTCCGCCCGATCTTGCCCAAGCGCTTCTGGGAACCGTCCGGGGCAAGATCACCAACATGTATGGCCCCACCGAAACAACCATCTGGTCCGCCCTCCATCCGGTGACGGAGGGGGGTGGGCCAGTGCCCCTGGGCACGCCGCTCGCCAATCAGTCCGTCACGATCATGGACAGCCGACAGCACGCTCTGCCCCCTGGCGTGCCGGGCGAGATCGTGATCGGAGGCAGCGGCGTGGTCAGGGGCTATCTGAACCGGCCGGAGCTTACCGCCGAACGCTTCGTGCCCGATCCCGCCGATCCGGGCGCCCGCCTTTACCGCACCGGCGATCTGGGACGCAGGCGGCGCGACGGCACGCTCGAATTTCTCGGCAGGCTCGATCACCAGGTCAAGATACGCGGCTATCGCATCGAACTGGGCGAGATCGAGGCGCTGCTCCACCGCATGGACGGTGTAGGGCAAGCCGTGGTCAACGCGATCCGGACCGAGGATGGCGAACAGATGCTGGTGGCCTATGCCGCGCCGCTGCCCGCCAATCATGATTTCGGCGGAATCCGGGAAAGGCTGCGCGCCGAACTGCCGGACTTCATGGTGCCGACCCATTATGTGGGGCTGGCGCGGCTGCCCCATACGCCCAATGGCAAGATCGACCGCGCCGCCCTGCCCCACCCGGAACGGGCGACGCCGGTTTCGCAGCAGGCCTTCGTCGCGCCGCAGGAGGGGGTCGAGGCAAGGATCGCCGCGATCTGGCGCGATGTGCTGAAGCTGGAATCAGTGGGATCGCTCGATAATTTCTTCGATGCGGGCGGCCATTCGCTGCTGGCGGTGCAGATGCATCGGCGCCTGACGACGGACCTGCGTTACGACCTGGCGCTGACCGATATTTTCCGCTTCCCGACCGTCCGGTCGCTGGCGGCGCATCTGTCGGACGGCGGGACGAATGACCGCGGGGCACGGGATGGCCTCGCCCGGGCGGAGGGGCGACGCGCCGCACTTGCCCGTCGTGTCGCCGCCAGGCCCCCGGTGCTGGCCGGTGAACGGAGCCAGGCCTGATGGATCAGCATGCGACATGGCCGGACATGCGGTCCGACGATCCCGACCTGGACAATCATGTCGCCGTCGTCGGCATGGCCTGCCGCTTTGCCGGCGCCCCCGATCTGGAGAGCTATTGGACCAATCTGCGCGAGGGACGGGAATCCATCGTCCGCCTGAGCGACGAGCAATTGCTGGCGGCCGGCGTCGATCCCCGCGCGCTGGCCGATCCGCATTATGTCCGGGCGGCCGCCCCGATGCCCGACATGGAGATGTTCGACGCGACACTGTTCGGACTCAGCGCGCGGGATGCCGCCATCATGGACCCGCAACATCGCCATTTCCTGCAATGCGCCTGGGCCGCGCTGGAAAATGCGGGTCACGCGCCCGACCGCTTCCGGGGCGCCATAGGCGTGTTCGCCGGGTCGGGGCATAATGCCTATCTGCCCTATAATCTGCTGACCAATCCCGATCTGGTGCGCCAGGTCGGCTTCTTCCTGATGCGCCATACCGGCAATGACAAGGATTTCCTGGCCACCCGCGCTTCCTACCTGCTCGACCTCAAGGGCCCCAGCGTCAGCGTCCAGACGGCCTGTTCGACATCGCTGGTCGCGATCCACATGGCCATGCAGAGCCTGCTCAACGGCGAAAGCGACATGGCGCTGGCCGGTGGCGTCACCATCGAACTGCCCCATGGCCGGGGCTATCGGTACGAGCCGGGCGAGATATTGTCGCCCGACGGCCATTGCCGCGCCTTCGATGCCGAGGCGGCGGGAACCGTCTTCGGCAGTGGCGCGGGCGTCGTCGTGCTGCGCCGCCTGCGCGACGCGATGGAGGACGGCGATCATATCCATGCCATCGTCCGCAGTTCGGCCGTCAACAATGACGGCATGGGGAAGGTCAGCTATCTCGCGCCCAGCGTCGACGGTCAGGCCCGCGCCATTGCCGAAGCGCTGAGCATCGCCAATGTGGATGCCGGATCGATCGGCTATGTCGAAACGCATGGCACCGGGACGCCGGTCGGGGACCCCATTGAAATCGCGGCGCTGACGCAAGCCTTCCGCGAGAATACCGACGCGGTGGGAATCTGCGCCATCGGATCGGTGAAGCCCAATATCGGCCATACCGATACGGCCGCGGGCGTCGCCAGCTTCATCAAGGTCGCGCTGGCGCTTCAGCATCGCGAACTGCCGCCGTCGCTGCACCACAGCCGGTCCAATCCCGCTTGCGGGTTCGAACGGTCGCCCTTTTTCGTCAATGGACGCCTGCGTCGCTGGGACAGTGTGGCGGGATCGCCCTTGCGCGCAGGCGTCAGTTCATTGGGAGTCGGCGGCACCAATTGCCATGTCGTGATGGAGGAGGCCCCTCCGCCCGCTCCCTCCGGCCCGTCCCGGAAATGGCAGTTGCTGGTGCAGTCCGCCGCTTCTCCCGCCGCGCTGGAGGCCAATGGCCTGGCGCTGGCCGATCATCTGGAACGACGGGGCGATCAGGCGCTGGCCGACATCGCCTTCACGCTCCAGAGGGGTCGAAAGCTTCTCCCCTTTCGCCGCATCGCCGTCGCCCAAAGCCATGAATCGGCGGCTGGCGCGATCAGGGACGGCGAATCCGTCTTCAGCGCGAACCGTCATTGCGTCCCGGCCAGCCGCAAGCTGGCCTTCCTGTTCGCGGGCGGCGGCGCGCAATATGTGGGCATGGCGCGCGATCTGTATGAGGCGGAACCGGTGTTCCGCGACGCCGTCGATGAATGTCTGGCCCTATTGGCCGATCTGACCCCGACCGACTTCCGCGCTGCCCTGTTTCCCGGTCCGGATGCGATCTCCGCAGAGGCCATGCAAAGGCCGGCCGTCGGCCTGCCGCTGCTGTTCAGCATTCAATATGCGACAGCGCGGCTGTGGATGAGCTGGGGCGTCGAACCGGATGCGATGATCGGCCACAGCATGGGCGAATATGTGGTGGCGCATCTGGCTGGCGTCTTCGATCTGCAGTCGGCGCTCCGGCTGGCATGGGGACGGGCCCGGCTGTTCGAGTCCCTGCCGCCGGGAGGAATGCTGAGCGTCCCGCTGTCCGAAGAAGCGCTTCGTCCCCATATCGGGCAGGATCTGTCCATTGCCGCCGTCAACGGCGCTGCCTTGACGGTCGCTTCGGGACCGATCGAAGCCATAGAGCAGCTCCGCGCCACGTTGGAGAGCGCCGGCGTGTCCAGCCAGCAGGTCGCCGTCGCCGTCGCGGCGCACAGCGCCATGCTCGATCCCATATTGGACGATTTCCGGCATTTGGTGAACGGCATCCGCATGCAACCGCCCGGCCGGGCTTTCCTGTCCAGCCTGACCGGCGACTGGGCACGGACGGAGGATGTCACCGATCCGGATTATTGGGTGCGCCATTTGCGCGAAACCGTCCGCTTCGATGCTGCGCTGGAAAAGCTGCTGCCCGGCGGCCATGTCCTGCTGGAAGTCGGCCCGGGACGGACGCTCGCCAGCCTCGCACGCCAACATCGGGCACGCGGATCGGACCAGCCGGTGTTCAACTCTCTCCGCCATGCCGACGAGCATTTCGACGACCAGGCCTATATGCTGAAGACATTGGGCTGCCTCTGGATGGCGGGCTATCCCGTCGCCTGGGAGAAGCTCCACGCCGGGGAGAAACGCCGTCGCGTACCTCTGCCCGGCTATCGCTTCGAACGCCAGCGGCACTGGATCGAGCCGGGGCGGATCGGCGGTGGCGACAGCGCTGACGATGTCGACATGATCGGTCATCCGGACAAGGCAGGCTGGTTCTACCGCCCCGCATGGCGCCTGGCGCCGCTTGCTTCGGATGTTCCGGAACCCGGCACGGCGCTGCTGTTCCTGGACGAGGCCGGGTTGGGCGATGCGCTGGCGGCTCGGCTCCAGAATGCGGGATGCGCCGTGACCACGGTTCGAGCCGGCAAGCGGTTCCGCGTGAAGGGCGACGACAGCCTGACGATCAATCCCGCCCGTCCGGAAGATTATGAAAGACTGGTCGCATATCTGGCGGACCGCGATCGCATGCCACGGCAAATCTTCCACCACTGGCTGGTGGGCGAAGGCCAAGACGTCATGCAACGCGGTTTCTGGTCCCTCTTTCACCTTTGCCGCGCCCTGGGGGAAGCGGCGGTCGAACAACCGATTACGATCGGCCTCATATCAACAGCCATGCAGCGCATCGGGGACGAGCCGGTGAATCCCGCAAAGGCAGCCGCATTGGGGGCCTGCCGCGTCATACCCGGCGAATATCCCGCCATGCGGACGGTGAGTGTCGATGTCGACCTGCCCGACGACGCCGGCCGCCGCGAAGAATTGGCGGCCTGCATCGTCGCGGAAGTGACGGCGGAGGACAGCGCTTCCGTCGTTGCCTATCGCCGGCTGGAACGCTGGGTCGAGGCATTCGAAACGCAACGGCTCGCTCCAGCGGACAAAAGCCGCCTGAGGCCCGGCGGCACCTATCTGATCACCGGGGGCCTCGGCGGCATAGGACTCCGCCTTGCGGAGCATCTGTTCGAAACGCAGTGCGCCCGGCTGGTGCTGGTGGCGCGCGGTCCCGTCCCGCCAAGGAACCAATGGGCCGAGCTGCTGGCGACGCTTTCGCCCGGAGACATCATGTGCCGGCGCATTCGCAGGCTTCGCGCGCTGGAAGAGAAAGGCGCGGAAATCCTGCTGATAGAGGCGGACATCAGCGACAGCCGCCAGATGCGAAAGGCCGTCGCTTCCGCCCGGTCCCGCTTCGGGCCGATCCACGGCGTCTTCCATATGGCCGGCCTGTTGAACGACGGGCCGCTGGCGCTGAAGTCGATGGACGGCGCGGCGGCCGTTCTGGCGCCCAAGGTCCAAGGCACAATGGCGTTGGAAAGGGCGCTGGCGCATGAGGAACCGGATTTCCTGATGCTCTTCTCCTCCATCAGCGCAGTGGCGGGCATTGCGGGGCAGGCTGACTATGCCGCCGCCAACGCCTTTCTGGACAGCTATGCGCGGCATAAGGCAGGCCGGGGAAGAATGGCGGTCATCGCGGCGGGATGGCCGCGCTGGCAGGAAACGGGGATGGCCGCTTCCATCATGGCGCCTCCGCCTCGTCCGCTCCGCTCGCCCGAAAACGGGCGAGCGGCGGGCGCCGCTTTGCTCGACCGGATCCTGATCGACACGCAGGACCGGCGCACCGTCTCCGCCCGTCTTTCGCCGCGGACCCACTGGCTGCTGGACGAACATCGGCTCACCGACGGCGCGGCCCTCCTACCCGGTTCCGGCCTGGTGGAACTGGTGCGGCAGGCCTTTCAGGATATTGCCGGGCAGCGGCCGTTCGAACTGCGCGAGGTGCTGTTCCTCGAACCCTTTGCCGTGGCCGACGATGGCGATCGGGACCTGCAGATCGACCTGCTGCATCAGGGCGGCGAAGCATGGCGTTTCCACATCATGGGCCGTGACAGGACCGCGGAGCAAGGCGCGCCGTGGACCCAGCATGCGCGCGGCCATGCGCTGATCGGCACGCCGCAGGACGGCAGGCGGCTGGATCGGGAAACGATCGCGGCGCGATGCCCCCATAGGCCGGTCGGCGGCACGATGGGCTCGGCCGCCCATCTCTCCTTCGGTCCGCGCTGGCAGAACATCGAGGCCGTGCATATCGGCCACGACGAAGCGCTGATCGATCTGCGCCTGCCCGACGCTTTCGCTGCCGACCTGCCCGGCCTTGCCCTGCATCCGGCCCTCCTCGATTTCGCGACGGCTGGCACCCAGATGCTGATCCCCGGCTTTGACGGCGCGACCGACTTCTACGCCCCGGCATCCTATGGCGCCCTGCGCCTGACCGCGCCGCTGCCTGCCCAGATCGTCAGCCATGTCCGCCTGCGGCCGGATGAGACGCAACCGGGCGAGATCGCGGTTTTCGACATCAGCATCGCTTCCCCGCAAGGACAGGTTCTGGCCGAAATCGAAGGCTTCGCCATGATGAGGCTGCGACAGCCGTCAAGCCTGACCGGCAGCAATTCAGCAAGCCCTGCAATGACCGATGCCGACGATCGGACGGGCCTGTCGTCGCTGGACGGGATGGAGGTCATCGACCGCCTGCTTGCTTCGCGAGAGACCGGGCCGATCATCATTTCTCCGCAAAAGCTGAACCCCATGCTTGCGAAACTCCGCGCCCCGTCCCGACGAAAGCGGCAAGACGCGGCCGCAACGGACGAGCTTCCGCCGGAAGAGAGTCCCCGGACCGAAACGGAGCGCATCATCGCCGCCATGTGGCAGGACATGCTGGGCACGGCTGCGGTGCGGCGCAACGACGATTTCTTCGACCTGGGCGGCCATTCGCTGCTCGCAGTGCAGCTCATCAACCGCCTGCGCAAGCGGTTCGGGCAGAATCTGCCTCTTACCGCCCTGATAGAGGCGCCCACCCTGGCGCGGCTGGCGGCGCTCATCACCCCGGCGGAAGGGCCGCTGGATGAGGCGGACCGGCCGCCACCGGCAGGTCCCGCACCCGGCATCCTGCTGCTGCGGCCGGGCGACGAGCCAGGCGCGCTGTTCCTGGTTCATGACGGCCTCGGCGAAACGCTGCTCTACCGCACGCTCGCGCTGCAGCTGGAGGGACCGCCCGTCTTTGCCATCCAACCCGAACGCCATCCGGACGGCAGCTTCGTTCATTCCAGCATCAGCGCCATGGCGAGAGGACATGTGGAAAGGATGAGGAAGGTGCAGCCCGCCGGTCCCTATATGCTGGCCGGGCTGTGCGCCGGGGGCGTGATCGCGGCGGAAATGGCGCGCCAGCTGGAGGATGCGGGCGAGGATGTCGCTTATCTCGGGATCATGGACGCCGCCGATGTGGAGGCTTCGGAGCGTCCCTTCCATGCGATGCGGATGCGATGGCGGCGGGTGAGGGAAGGTTTCGGCCGCAATCGCCGGTCGCTTTGGGGCTTGGCGGCACTGATTCCCGGCACGGTGCGGAAATTCGGCAATATGCTGGCCTATGAAATGGCTTCCCGGCGGGACCGTCGTCGGATGGATCAAGCCGTGGCGCGCGCCCGTCACGCGGGCGAGGCGGCTCCCGCCCACCTCTCCTTCCTCGAACTCTATCAGGCTGCGCACCGGATGCATCGGCCCAGCGGCCTGATCCAGTCGCAGAAGGTCGTTCTCTACAAGGCGACGGCGGGGAATGGCGCAGTGGACGATCACCCCTTTTCCGACCAGTTCGGTGACGTCGCCCTCGGGTGGGGGCGCCGGGTCGCACATTATATCGAAGTGGTGGAAATAGCAGGCGGCCATAGCAGCGCATTGCAAGAGCCGCATGTGACCTCCCTCGCGCGGCTGATGCAGGATGCTCTGGACGACGTGCTGATCGGGCGCAACCGGAACCCGGCGGCGGCTGAAGCGCCAGTGCCGCGGGACCTTGCCGAACCATCGCGGGAACAAGCGGGATGAACATGCCCCCTGCATCACGTCCCCGGCAATCGCCCGTGCTGATCGCTGTCGTGAACTACCGGACGGACGGCCTTGTCGTCGATTGCCTGTCAAGCCTTGCCGGAGAAATTGAGACCTATACCCAGGCGCGCGTGGTGATCGTCGACAATGCCTCCAGCGACGGTTCGGCGGAGCGGATCGAGGACGCCATCCGCAACCGGGGATGGAGCGACTGGGCCAGCCTCGTCCGTTCGGAACGAAATGGCGGCTTTGCCTATGGCACCAACCTGGCGATCGCCTCCGCGCCCGCGGGCTTCGTGCCGTCCTTCATATGGCTGCTCAATCCGGACACGCGGGTCCGCCCCGGCGCCCTTCATGCGCTGATCGGCTTCATGCGCGCGCATCCGCAAGCCGGCATTGCCGGCAGCCTGATCGAAGATGCGGACGGCATCGTCTGGCCCTATGCCTTCCGCTTTCCGAGCATCGCCAGTGAAATCGAACGAGGGGCGCGGCTCGGTCTGGTGAGCCGATTGCTGAGGCACGCGGCGGTCCTTCGCCGGGTCGGCGAACGGCCGACCCGCGTCGACTGGGTATCGGGCGCCAGCATGATGATCCGCGCAGGCGTGCTGGACGCGATAGGCCCCCTGGACGAAGATTATTTCCTTTATTTCGAGGAAACGGACTTCTGCCTGCGCGCCAATCGCGTGGGCTGGCAATGCTGGTATGTTCCCGACGCCCGCGTGCTGCATATCGCGGGCCAAAGTACGGGACTTACGGGCAAGGGCGCGGTCGTATCGCGGCTGCCGCGCTATTGGTTCGAATCCAGGCGGCATTATTTCGTCAAGAATCATGGCCGAGCCTATGCTGTCTGCGCCGATCTGGCCTGGATGACCGTGCATGCCGCATGGCGCTTGCGCCGCAAGCTGCAATCGCTGCCCGATCCTGATCCCGCTCATCTCCTCTCCGACTTCCTGGCCTGTTCGGCCTTACGCGCCAAGGCACGGAACCCGCGCCGCCCGAAAGACGATCCCGCCTCTATTCCTGCCGAGATGCAGGTCACATGATGCGCAAAGGCAGGCTGCTGCCCGCCGGAACGGATGTCGAACTGCGCCTGGTCCACATCCATGACGTTCCGCAAGGCGCGCTCCTCCCCCGATGCTGGAAGGAATGCGAACGCGCAGCCAGATTCCGCTTCGCGCGGCACCGCCATCGCTTTCTCGCCGGACGCGGCATGCTGCGCCATATGCTGGCCGACTGGTCGGGACTGGCGCCCGACGGCCTTCGTTTTGGGGAAACCGGCAATGGGAAGCCGATCCTGTTGGATCGGCCCGATCTGCATTTCAACCTCAGCTATTCGGACGACCATATCCTGATCGGCGTGACCCGGCGGAGCCCGCTGGGCGTGGACATCGAACGCCGCCGCCCGTTCCCGCAGGCTCTTGCCCTGGCGGAAGATTGCTTTGACGCGGAGGAACGGACCGCATTGTGCCAGGCCCGGCCCGGCATGTCGGAAAGCGACCTCTTCCTGTCGGGCTGGACCCGCAAGGAAGCCTGCCTCAAGGCTTGCGGGATCGGCCTGAGCCAGGACCCGGCGGAAATTCCGACCGGGCTGGATCACGGTGCACGAACGGTCAATATCGGGGCGTTCGTCCATGCCCGGGTCGAAACCCTGATTCAGAACGACAATGTCGTCTCCTGGGCGAAAATGGTATAGGCGATCGATGTCGCCGGCCTGACCGACGGACCTTCGAAGATCCTCCATAATCTACGGGTAGATGATGAATTTTCCATATTCGGTTTTCGGCGCTGCAGGTTGAGTTTCAATACGCCCGTTGACCCCCGAACAGGACGAAGACCGTGCGCAGGATGATGTAGAGATCGAACCAGATCGACCAGTTTTCGATATAATAAAGGTCATGTTCGATCCGCCTGATCAGCTTGTCTTCGGTGTCGGTTTCGCCACGCCAGCCGCATATCTGCGCCCATCCCGTCAGACCCGGCTTCACCTTGTGTCGCGCGACATAGGATGTCAGGACGTCGCTGAACAATCTGCCGGCGGCCCGTGTCGACGGCGCATGCGGTCGCGGTCCGACCAGCGACATGTCGCCCGACAGCACGTTCAGGAGCTGCGGCAATTCATCAAGGCTGGTCTTCCGCAGGAAGGCGCCCACACGGGTCACTCGCTGATCGTCCCTTTTTGCCTGGACGATATGGTCCGCCTCGCACTTGTCGGCATGCATGCTGCGGAATTTCAATATCCGGAAATCATGACAATTAAAGCCTTCGCGGCGCTGGACGAAGAAGACGGGCCCAGGGGATTCGATCTTGATGGCCAAGGCAATGAGCAGGAAAAGCGGAGAGGACAGGATCAGCAGCAACAAGGATAAAAGGCGGTCTTCCGCCCATTTTTCCATGACCCTGCTGCCGTGCATCGGCTTTTCGTGCAAGGTCATGACCGGCAAACCGCCCAGCAGCATCACGGGCATGCGGGCATAGGCGAACCCCGCTTTTTCAGGGGCCAGCCGAATTTGCACGGGCGTCACCGACAGCGCCGCCACGATCTG
The DNA here is from genome assembly GCF_019873065.1 of Sphingobium sp. PNB. NCBI lineage: Bacteria > Pseudomonadati > Pseudomonadota > Alphaproteobacteria > Sphingomonadales > Sphingobiaceae > Sphingobium > Sphingobium sp. PNB. The sequence goes on along the minus strand of NZ_JAINEZ010000002.1, from coordinate 44,475 downwards.
CCGCAGCCGCACTTCACCGGCCCAGGGAAGCGCCAGGATCACCTGATCGACCTCCCCCGCCCGGATTGCGGAGACAAGGTCTTCCATATCGCCCCGAAGCGGAAGCGGAAGACATTCGCCCAGCCGCTCATGATCGCGATCATCATAGAAACCGATGAGCGAGAGCGTCAGCTTGTCGTGGTTGATGATATAATGGGCCAGATCGCGCCCCTGTTCTCCAGCGCCGTAGATCGCGCATCGACGATTGAAGCATCCTCGTCTCTTGAGATGTCGCGCGATCAGCACAAGCACTGCGCGGGACAGGGCCAACAGCGCAAGACCCGAGGCGAACCATAACAAAATGCCGCTGCGCGGAATGGCCGGCATCAGACGGAGCATGAAACCCAGCGACAGCAGCAATAGGGCCGTACCAAGCCAGGCGCTGAAAAGGCGCGACCAGTTCTTGCGCACGGAAAATAGGAGTTCGACTTCGTAAGCTCCTGTGAGTTGCGCGACGATGACGAAGATCGTGCCGCCCGCCAGGCCCAGCCTGCCGGCCCCCGCAAAGGATAATCCGGTCTCCGCGCCATCCACCCATGTCTTGAGGAATATGGCCGAAACATTGAACGCGATGAAATCGCATATCTGCGTTGTCAGCGGCAATATTCCCAGCGGAACTTCGCGGTGCGGACGCGCGACGGACCCGGCTTGTTCGCCCGGATTGTTCATCGCCTTCCATCCTGCATGGCCATTGCACGCCCGACGCTCCCGGGCGGCAAATCAGGTCCGGTTCCGGCCGATCCGATGGAAAGCCGTATCCATCCCCTTTCGATTGTCAGGATGATTCCTGCTGTATCGGTAACATTCCCGTGCGGATCACATAAGCGATCATATGGGCCCTGTTCCGTGTCCGCGTCTTCAGCCTTACATTTTCGATGTGGCGTTCGACCGTGCAGGTTGCGATAGCAAGTTCTCTCGCCACCCTCTTGGCCGACAGGCCGAAGGCGACAAGTTGCAGAACTTCGGTTTCCCGATTGGTAAGTTCAATAGCGCTTGAAGTGTTATAATGTGGCATGCTGGTCCCCCAAATACCGCGCCTGTGTACAAGCCTCATGGGGCTTCCCTGCCCCACCGACACATACAGTTACGCAGATCCAAAGTTGCAACCGCGACCACGGAATTATTCCGCCTGTAAAGCTTTATCCACAGGTTGAATAAGTTGGACATAACTACAGGGATTTACCCTGCTAGTTTCGATGTCGTAACCAAGATTATATATCTTTACGATTCGAGGCAATACCCCTTTTTGATTACGGGTTGATTTTCTTCCTGCCCGTAATCCATCCTGTTTCACTTTAAGTCTTTAAATTCATATATTTGCTTCCACCGCACTCGATCGGCAATGGAAAAATGCGGGTCATTTTCCCCCACGTAAAAAGGGCATCGCCTTGCATCATCAGACAGATGGAAACCCCATCAACATTGATGCTTTTCGAAAGCTGGAGCGTCTCATCTGGCAATGGGCGAAGTTGAACCGTAGAATCCGGATACCCCGGATTGGTAAAATCATATTTTGCGAAATTTAAGGGCACCCACCTATTAACTTCGGACATATTCCAGTATAGAGTATTTACATATTTGATAAGCTTATCACAAAGCAGAAAAACTCAATCTCGGGCGAAACGGCGTTCACCTTATTGCATGGGGTAGCTCTATGGATGATGTCGATCCCGCTTGGGAGAGCTGGCTGACGCAGAGGGAAATGGAAGTTCTCACTCGCATCGCCAAGGGTCAGTCAGCAAAGGAAATCGCCCAGAATCTCAAGATCGCGCCCCGGACGGTGGAACGCCATATCGGGCGCGTTCGCCTTAAGACGCGGACGCGCAATCGATCGCATATGGTGGCATATGCCATTTCCAAGGGGCTTATCGGCTGCGCGCTGACACTATCCTTTTTCAGCGAAGCGCCACCGGCCGGCTTCTAGAGGGTGGCGCAATGATCCGGCGGGACGACTTCGCATGCATCCGTCCGGCATAAGGTCCGGGATCCTGCGTACCCAGACTTATCCTGTCGTTCGACATCTGATTTCGGTAACGATCATTTATATTCGATAAGGCGTCGCCTGCTGCGCCAATAATCCATCTGACCCTGGAGATGCGGCAATTTCCCCAACAAAAGGAAACTCGCTTCAAGCGCGCCCCTGCGCGCGAAAATGCGGCACCAGAAAACAGGCCATAATGGCCAGCTAAGAGGAATGGCCCAGAATATATTGCTGACTACATTCCTCAGCAGTCCTCGGGCCTCCTTCCCGCGCAGGACGAAAGCCTGGGCCGTAGCATATCCGCTGCGACGATTACGCTGCCACCATTGCGCAAAGCGCGTCATGGCGGCGTCATGCACGGTCATTTCGGCATCGATGCGCCGGATGATCCATCCGCGCCGGCGGATCCTGTGGCAAAGATCGGGTTCCTCTCCGGCGATCAAGGTCTCGGAAAAGCCGCCCACCTCCCAAAATGGCTCAACGCGCAACAACGCATCTCCGCCACATGTGTCGACGATGCCGACATGCGTGTTCCATTCCTTGTCGCAGAGCCGGTTATAGGCGCTCCGATCCGGATGGCGCTCGCGGCGGCGGCCGCACACTGCGGCCAGTTGCGGCTCCGCTGCCATCGCCGCCAGGGCCCGGGCGAGCCAATCCGGCTGCAACTCGCAATCGCCGTCGATGAAATGGATATAGCGAAGGAGCAGAGCCTGCTCGCGCATCCAGGCGGCGCCCGCATTGCGCGCCCGCGCGGCAGTGAAGGGCGCCTCATCGCTGAGCTCCATGACCGATATGCCAAGGCGCCGGGCAATATCGGGGCTCCCGTCATTCGATCCGGAGTCGACATAGACGATGCACCGCGTTTCACGAGCGACGCTTTCCAGACAGCGCCTCAGACGCAGTCCTTCATTGCGGCCGATGACCACAAAGCCGACGGAGCCGTCATCGGCGCAAGGCATGTCCGGCATGCATCGCTCCTTCAACCGGGTCGGCGGCGCTGCAACACGGGCGGCAGCCAGTCCGCCTTGAGATGCTGCAGCATGATCCGCCAGTCGCGCTTGTCGCTGGTGCCGGGCCGCCTGCGGAAATCCGTGGTGCGCTCTGTCCGGAGGCGGACGACTGCCGGCGCGGTGTAATAATAAGTGGCGATCGACCGGCGCGAGCGTTCCGGCGGGCAGGGCAACGGATCGGGATGGCCATGGAAAGTATCCCGATCGGTGTTGAAGATGACCGCCCTGCCCAATATCGGCATGATCTTGCGCTCGGCGGCGCGCATCTTCCTGTCCCACAGTTCCAGCGATCCGCCATATCCAGCCTCCCAATCCTCGTTCAGATAGATGAGCAGGTTGAGTCGTCGTTCGAGCCCCATTTCCTCATGTCTGGGAAAGTCGGCATGAATACTCAGATGCCCCCCGGACTTTATCTCATGGAGACCGGCACCGGCATGATAGGGATCGGGGATCAGGCCGGCAATGCCCGTCAGTTCGGACAGAAATTGCAGGAAGGCGGAAGAGTTCAGTTCCGCGAACAGCATGCGGGTGGCGGCGCCGCTGCACTGATCGGGGCGATATTGGAACTTAAATCTTTCCTGATCGCGGTTGAAACTGCCATGTCCGCTGCTATCCGGAAATTCCGAGACAACCTTCCTAAGTATATCGGTATCGAGGAAATCGTCGATGACGACATGCGGAAAAGGCCTTTCAGACGCATATCGATTGAAAAGCGCCTTGCCCGCCGTCCTGCACTGTTCCGGATCGAAGCATCTGTAGCCGCCAATATCCGCGAGATCGAGCAGTGCCATTCGTCCCTCTTAAATCCCGTTGCGGCGACTTGCGCCGGGAAGGATTAAGCGCCTTCGTCCTCTCCCGCACAAGCGCGGTAAAACACCCGGGGAGTTCTCATGATCGATTTGCTTGCGCTCCCACCGATAAGATAGGCGAACCGGAAGCAGGGAGGCCATGGGTGCATATCGGTTATTGTTCGCCCCATTGGCCGCCCGCCATGGCCGCCAACGGCATCGTGACCTATGTGGCGGCCATGCGCGACTATCTGCTGGCCCAGGGACATCGGGTGTCGATCATCGCGGACGGACAGGTGGTGGATGGCGATGGCCGCATCCACGATCTGCCCCTCGCATCCGGACGCGCCGGACCGGTCAACGCCCTGGCGCGGCACTGGCTTCGCCACAGGGAGCGTCACAGGGGGGACCTGCCCGCCATCGGCCGCGCCGTGGCCGCGCAGGTGCAGGCGGCCCATCGGATCATGCCGATGGACATCCTCGATATGGAGGAAAGTTTCGGCTGGAGCGACGCCGTCCGGCGCCTGTCAGGCGTTCCGGTCGTGACTCGGCTGCACGGTCCCTTCTTCCTGAAGGCGCCTGTACCGCGCACCGAACAGGAGATGGAGGCCTATAACCACCGATGCGAGGCGGAACGATGGGCGGTACGCCGGGCCGTTTCGCTGACGGCGCCGACCCGCGCCACGCTTCAGGCCGCTTGCGCGCGCTATCGGCGGCCCGCCCGCGGCATGAGCACCGCCATCCCCAATCCCGTCGGATTGCCCGCCCGCCAGTGGCGGCTGGACGACTGCGACCGGCAGCACATATTGATGGTCGGCCGCTTCGACTATGCCAAGGGCGCGGATACCATGTTGTTGGCGTTCGACCGCCTGATCGCGCGACGCCCGTCCGTCCGCCTGACGCTGGTCGGGCCGGATTGGGGCATGGCCCTGTCCCCCGGACGCGCCCTGTCATTCAAGGATTATGTGGCCACGCATCTGTCGCCGCGCGGACGGGAGGGGGTCCGCTTCATCGGCCGGCAGCCGCCGGACACCATCGCCCGGTTGCGCAGGAAGGCCTTTGTGACCGTTCAGGCATCCAGAAGCGAAACCTATTCCTACACGCTGGTGGAAAGCCTGGCAGCGGGATGCCCGGTCATCTCCACGGACTGGGCGGGGGCGGAGGAGATGTTTCAGGCAGGTCGGCAAGGGCTTTTGACCCCCATGGGCGATCCCGATGCCCTGGCGCGCAATCTGGAATGGCTGATGGATCATCCCGAAGAAGCGGCCTCTATGGCCGACAATGGCCGGCGGCATTGCCGGGAGCGTTTTTCGATGGAGGCCGTGGGCGGCAGGATGGTCGACTGGTATCGCGCGACGCTCGCGGAACGCAGGCGATGAAGCAGAACAATCTGCAGCTACGCGACGCCGGCGCATTGGCGGGCCGCCAGATTTTGGCCCGGCTGATCGATTTTGCCACGCGCGACACCAATGTCGTTGTCGCATCGGTCATCCTCAACAATCTGTTGCGGGCGATCAGCAGCGTCGTGCTGACCCGCCTGCTGGTTCCGGAGGCATTCGGCATATCCGGCATCATCGCTTCGGTTTCCTTTACCGCGGCCATGATATCCGATCTGGGTTTCCAGGCATTTGTGGTGCGGCATGAAGAGGGCGATTCGGTACGTTTCCTCGACACAGTCTGGACAATCGCGCTTCTGCGCTCCGCCATTTTGACCGCCGCGCTGATCGCCCTGTCCGAGCCGATCGCGGCTTTCTTCGCCAAGCCGGAACTCGCGCCGATGATCGAAGCGTCCGCGCTCATCTTCATCCTGGAGGGGCTTGGATCGCTCAGCCTGCTCACCGCGATCAGGAAAAGGATGATCCTTCGCCTTTCGCTGCTGGAACTGGGGGTGATGATCGTCCAGATCGTCGTCAGCGTGCTGCTCGCCATCCTGTGGCGCAATGTCTGGGCGGTTCTTACGGCCCTGATCGCCGCCAGCGCCTGCAAGAGCCTGCTGAGCTATGCGGTCTTCCCGGACGCGCGACGGCGGCTGGCCTTCGATCCCGTTTATGCCCGCGACCTGTGGCGCTTTGCGCGCTACGTCACCGGATCGAGCCTGATCACATTATTGCTGATGCAATGCGACAAGCTGATCCTGGCGCGTTTCATGACGCTGGACGCTTTCGGCCTGTACATATTGGCGGGTAATCTTGCCGCCGCGCCGATGGCCTTCACCACCGCCTATGCGAGCCGCGTGCTCTATCCCAGCTATGCGGAATATTGGCGCAGGGGCGAAGGCGACCTGCGCGCGATCTTCTATGCCAAGAGGTGGCTCCCTTCCCTGCTCTACAGCTTCGCCGCGGGCGGGCTGATCGGATCGGCGCCGTTGCTGATCGCGATCCTCTACGACCATCGCTATGCCGGGACCGCCATCTATCTGCAATTGCTGGCTATTACCCCCTTTTTCGCCCTGGCTTCCTACAGTTCGAACGAGACGCTGACCGCGACCGGCCAAATCGCCACCACGTTCCAGGCCAGCATCGCCAAGCTGGTCTGGCTGGGCGTGGCTGCGCCCCTTGCCTGGTTGGCGGAAGGGCAGCTTGGCCTTGTGGCGGCCATCGGGCTGATGGAACTGCCGTCCGTCCTTTTCAAATGGGCCCGGATGCACCGGGCGCAGTTGCTGGACCTGCGGAAGGAACTGATCTTCATCGGGGCCGGCCTTGGCGGCATTCTGGTCGGCGGGATGGGCAGCGCCCTGCTGACGCCCTTGATGGCCTGATCACAATGCGACGGCGGCCCGCACAGGCCGGGCCGGACGACGACGGAACGGTTCGCCGGAAATCTTCAGATAGGTGGCGGCAAAGCCGAACAGGACGAAGATGAAGACGGCAGGCCGCGTGCCGAAGGAAGTGAAGAACAGCATTTCCATCGTCATGGCCAGACAGCAGAAGAGGAAAGCTGCGACTTCGCGGTCGGAACGATCCCTGCCGGTCGGTTTCCGGCATCGGTACAGGCCCATCATATATCGAAAAAAAGCGCCGACGAAGAGGATGAGGCCGATCCCGCCGGAAATCAGCATGATCCATATATAGGTGTTCACAAAGTCGATAATGCCTTCACCCTGCCGCAAGTCATGCAGCCTTATGTTGAGTTCGGGCATGGAAAAGCCGATGACCGGACTGTGCCAATATTCCTCCATCCCCCGGTCGAAAAGCTGCCGCCGATATTCGGACGTGTCGCTCGATCCTCCCGACAGGCCCAGCGATTCGGACAGGCTGGGGGAGGACAAGGCCGCCAGCAGCAGGACCGACAGGCCGCAGCCGGCCAGCATGGCGCGTTTCAGCAGCGGCCAATAACGCCCCAGATATAGCTCGCCCAGCACCAGGGCGAAGCCCAGGCCGATCCAGGCGCCGCGCGATTGCGGCGCCACCAGGCCGGCAAAGGCGATCAGGAAGACCAGTCCATGATGCCGCCTCGACCGGAAGGCGTCTCCACATACCCATAGGGCGAGCATGCAGATGGCCAGCACCATCGCTGCCGACGTCGGCTCGATGAAGGGCCCTCCGGCGCGCAACATGCCGCCGCGCGCCTTGATCAGAAAGGGCATCAATCCATATTGGCCGTTCAGCTCATTATAGATCGGCCATCCCCGCATGGCCTCATAGACCAGGATCGATCCCAGCGTCACGGCTCCGCACCCCATCCAGAGCAGGGCGCGCCGCAATTCGTCGATGTCCCGCACGCCCCGGCTGACGAGATAATAGGGGACTCCCAGATCGAGCACGACATTGGAGGTGAAGCGCAGAAAGTTGGAAAGGCTGGTTTCGCGCGACAGCGCCGCGGCGATCAGGAAGACAATGGCGAAGGCCGGAAGATCGAGCCGCCAGCCCGGCCGCATCTTGCGACGGTTACGGCATATGACGATTGTCGCGCCCACAGCCAGCGCGTCGTGCACGCCGAAGTCGAACAGTTTGAGCGAGCCGATGGAGACCGTGCTGTCGAGGCCCGGCAAAAGCAGCAGGCTCAGCAGATAGACCTGGACGGCTCGGCCGGCATCGCCCGCGACAAGCGGCACCCATGCGAGCATGATCGCATAGAGCAGCCAGGGATTATGGGTGGCCCAGGCGATCAGCGGCATCAGAATGACGGTCAGCAACGCGCGGACAGCCATTTCCCTGCGCGGCTTTGAGGACAGGCAATGAAGGTAAAGCACAGTGGCCGCCGCGCCGATCGACGCCACATGGAGGGCAGAGGTGATCTGCACATAGAGGAAGGCCAGGGCGGCGATGACCGAGGACGGGCCGGCCAGACGCCGGAGCACCGCCGCCATCAGGGCCGCCGCGCCAGAAACTGCTGCACCGCCCGCAGCTTGGGCGCTTCGCCCGGCGGCTGGCCTGCATATTCGCGCAACCCCCAGGACCCATAGTCGGCCACCGGCGCTGTGGACGCATAAAGAAGCAGTTCGCCGCCGATGCGGGAATCCCATTGCGCCAGATAGTCCCGATAAAGCCTGCCCATGCGCGGGTCGCGCTGCAGGGTTCGGGCGAGGTCGAGGTTCGCGGTCACGAAATGCTGCCCCCCCTCATAGCTCAGATACCGCTTGCCATAGCGGGCGGCGATGGCCTTGTGGGTCAGGGCGTCCGCGATGGTCGCTTCCACCGCAGCCGGTGCGCGGGCGAATATCCGGTCGACGTCGCCGACGCCATATCCGTCGAGTTCCATCCAGACATAAGGCGCTGTGGCCAGCGCATCGATCCAGCGCACGGTGTCTTCATCGTCGAGGACGATGGTGGCGAGGTCCGGCCAGGCATTCTGGCTGGCCGCCACGCGCACCAGCCGTCCCGGGCGATCACGGAAAACATCAGTCCAGATCCGCATCGCATCGCGCAGCTTCTGCGCATAGCGCAACATCTGCGCACGCATCGGGTCGCCATCGCCCAGGCCAAGCGTCATCCCCTCCTGCTGGGCCTGACGCGCGGCATCGAACATGGAATTCCAGACCTCGTTGCCCAACTCGACATAGACCGTCCGGCCGGGGGCCAGACGGTCATGCACCATGCGGGCGAACTGACGGATATAGGCCTGGTCGGCCTGATAGGGCATGAGGAACCAGGGATCTGCCCCGGTCCGGTTGGCAAGGTCGACCATATCCTCGATCGATGCGCCGGCCGGCCCCACCTGCGTGGCGCTTTGCAGCGACGCCCGCGTCTCCCAGCGAGGCAGGACGTTGTCGTTGGTGCGCTGCCAGTCGAGAAAGCGGATGATCCCGAACTGCCTGACAAAGGACAGGAATTCCGGGCTGAAGCGCTCCGCGGCGGGCCGGCCGGACAAGCGGCAGTCGATATTGCGCACCGGGTCCTGCGGATCGGTCTCCGCCAGTTCGATCCATGCGCCTTCCTCCTCCGCTCCGGTCGGCGCCATATCGAGCATGAAGCCATGTGCCGTGCGGTCGCGCAGCCGGGCGAGGCCGCCCGCTTCGATCAGTCCCCGCCCTTCGAAGCGGCAACCTATCTCGACCGGATGAAAGGGCGCGGGCGGCAGGACGAGCGGCCGGGGAGCGGTCTGCCCCGGACGCAGGAAACGCACCCATCCTTGCGGATCGAGCTGCTCGGAGGGAAAGGCCGTCCACCCGTCGCCGCGTGAGGAAAACCATTCGCTCTGGAGGATGAGGTTGGAAAAGACCTGCTGGCGGTTGAACGTCGCCAGACCGAACAGGTTGATGCCGATGCGCGTCGGCGCGGGCGACGGCAGGACTTCCGCCGTCAATCCCGGAGGGCGGCCTTCATGCGATGGGGAAGGAAGGGCGTAGACCGCGATCCCGACCAGCAGGGCGAGGGCAAGCAGGGTGAAAGCAGCCTGGCCGGCCAAGCCGAGTCCGCGCCCACGCCAGCCAGCCATCAGGACCCTCCTTTCGTCGCCCGGTCGTCATGCGCGCCGATCCGGCATCGCACGATCCCGTCCTGCAGCGGGCGTCCGTCGTCCGCGCGCCATCATCCGCGCATCGCGGCGACAACCGACCCCGGGCCTCGCGCCTGCGACCATCATGGCGGCAAATTCGGCACGCTTCTGCTCCCAGATGATCCTCCCGTCTTTTCGGACCATGATCCTCTGCCGGCAAAGCCCATGATCCCATTTTTCCCGACCGGCTAGGATGGACGTCAATCCGCCAATAGGACTGCCGCGCTTCACCCTTTAGCGTGTCGGCACTTGCGAGGGAGATGGATGCAAGATGATGCAGAATGCTCTTCATCGCCCCGTCCAGTGGCTGCGCGACATGCCTGCCAGGACGGCCCTGCGCATCTGCAACAACGTGCATTTCCGCGAATGGCTGGGGGCAAGACATGACGCGGCCCTCATGCGCCATCGTCCCCGTCTTCCCCGGTTGGACGCAATCGGGCGGCAGATCGTCGATGCGCTGGAGGAAGACGGCGTCTTCGTGACGGAGATCGACGCGCTTGGCCTGCCGGGCAGCGAGGCGATGATCGATACCAGCGCCATGCTGGCCCATCGCTTTGCGGAGGAAGCACACAGCCGCGCAAGGGACGGCCAGACCTTTCTCTATGTTCCGCCCGAACAGATCGTCGCCAATCCCCGCATTTTCCGATGGGGCCTGCACGAGCGGCTGCTGGACATTGCGGAGGCCTATATCGGCCTGCCCGTCGCCTATGACGGGGCGATCATCAACTACACGGTCGCGGACGGGCGCGCCGTATCCACGCGCAAATGGCACAGGGATTGGGAAGACCGGCGGATGATGAAGGTCGCCGTCTATCTGCACGATGTCGACCATGCGGGCGGCCCGTTCCAGATCATCAGCCGCCACGGGGCCGTGCAGGACGACCGCAGCGGCTTTTCCTACGAACTGGCGGACGATGCGGAGCTGGAGGCGCGCCTGGACAAACCGATCGCCCCCTATCTGGTGAGTTGCGAGGGGTTGCGCGGAACCGTCATCTTCACCGACACCGCACGCTTCTATCATCGCGGCAAGCCGGCGACGGCGCGCGACCGGGCGGCGATCTTCTACAGCTATTTCGCACGCCGGCCCCGCCATCCCTTCCTGTGCGAACGGACGGGGATGAAACGGCGGGACATCGCGCGGCTGGCCAGATATTTGCCGCAACGGCAACGCAACGCCGTCCTGTGGCATCGCCAGCTTTCGCCTCTGCTGCGGTTGATCCCGCCGGCCTCCCTATGATGCTGCCCGCAATCTTCCCTGCCGATTTTTCAGAAGCGGTTTTGCATGTCGCGATCCTGGCCCCTGCATCGGCGGGATACGATCTTTCATGCGGGCATGCGACTTTGCTCCTGCCCTGCCGGGAGGGGGCCGATCCTTGCGCATAGCATCCCACATGCATAGCTTCGAAGCACCGCCGGAAACACCGCCGCGCTGGTCGCGCCGCCCCACCTGGCGGCCGGGTGTGAACGGGCTGCACCGGCTCCTGGGCAAGCGCCCGCCCGACATCCTCACCGCCGCCGTCGATCGATGGCAGATCGCACCGGGCAATGTGGTGGAGGTCCGCCCCGCGAAGAAGCTTGGCGGCCAGCTCTACCGGATCAGGGGCGCCGAATTCGGCGGCGTCGCGGAGGTGGTAAGGGACTTTATCGGCGGCTTCGGCGCGATGCAGCCGCCCACCATGGGCTATCGTCTCAAGAACGTGCTGCTGACCGACGGCGTGCTCTATGCGGGGGATGCGGTGCGGCATTTGCAGCGGCGCTCGGCACGGCTGCCTGTCCACCTCGTGCCGCATGACCTGTTGGATGCGGTCCTTTATGAAAGCTGGCTCGGCAACCGCTGGTTCGGCAACTGGCTGAGCGACGATTGCCTGACCCATGATCTGGCGGCATATTGCGGCCAGCCCTTTACCGCTCGGGCCGCCAGCGGCCATATGACCGCTTATGAGCGGGCGCTGGGCATGCATCCCCTGCGCAGGGCGTCGGCGCGCTTCGCGGAATTGATCCTGTTCGACGACCAGTCGCACAATGACCATAAGCGGCAGCGCGCGGACCTGCTCCGCCTGCGGCTGACCGGCGGGCGGATCGATCGGCATCCGGGCATATTCCTGTTGCGCGGGCGAAGCGGGGCGCCGCGGGTCCTGGCCAATGAGCAGGCCATTGCAGAGCGGCTCGCGGTCAAACGCGGTTTCACCATCCTGGACCCCTCCACCGCCAGCCTTGAGGAGATCGTGCGCCTGTGCGGCGGCGCGTCGGTGGTGGCGGGGGTAGAGGGAAGCCATCTGGTCCACGGGCTGGCGGTGATGCCGCCCGATGCCCGCGCCTTCGTCATCCAGCCGCCGGACCGGGCCGTCTCGGCACTTAAAAGGCTGACGGACCGGCAGGGCCAGGATTATTCAATGCTAGTCGGAGTGGGAACGCATGAAGCCTTCATCGTCGATGGCGACGAGGTCGAACGAACCCTCGATCTTGCATGACGGCACCGCCGCGAACTGCGGGCCCACCCGGGATGAGGCGCGTTTCTCAGCCCTGCTGGCGGCGGTCGCGGCCGATTACCGGCGTCACGGCTCGACAGCCGCCAATGCCGCCTTCCTGTCGCTCTGCCTCTATCGCTTCGGGCGTTGGGGGCTTTACCGCCGCACCGCGCTTGGACGCAGGCTGGTGTCGCGCCTCTATGGTTTCACCAATATCATCGTCGCCAACATCACCAAGATATGGATACCGCCCCATGTCCAGATGGGACAGGGTTTCCACATCATTCATTGCGAGGGATCGTTGTCGATCCATCCCGACACCATTATCGGAGACAGGCTGGGCGTGATGCATAATGTCACCATCGGCACCAATATGGGCGAAGGCGTACCGATCATCGGCAACGACGTCTTCATCGGCGTCAATTCTACTGTACTTGGTCCCGTCAGGATTGGCGACCGCGTGCGGATCGCCGCCAATACGGCGGTGACGACGGATGTGCCATCGGACTCCATCGCCGTGGGATCGCCCGCACGGATACTGCCCCGGCTGGGCAAGCTGTCATGAGCGCGCTTTCCACCACCCTGTTCGAACTGTTCGCGGATAATCTTCCCGAGCGAGCAGACGCATGTTTCCTGATCGACCCCGACCGCTCCTACAACTATGGGGAGGTCGGCCGTGAAGTCGAACGAGCCGCCGCCTGCCTGCTTCACCATGATGTGAAACCGGGCGACAGGGTCATCGTCCAGTTGCGCAAGAGCATGCGGGAAGTCGCTGCCATGCTGGCCATAGCACGGGCCGGGGGCGTGATCGTCAACGTCAACACCGCCTTCACGCTGGAGCAGCTTCTGTTTGTGGCGGAGGATTGCGGCGCGTCGGCGCTGATCGTGGAACCGCCGATCGCCGTCAGGCTGCACGATGTCGCAGCGACGGTGCTGACAGCCGACCTTTGGGCCGGCCAACCGGCGAACGAGGCGCCTCCCGCCGCAGGCCTCGACAGCGAACTGGCGGCGATCATCTATACTTCCGGCTCGACCGGCAAGCCCAAGGGCGTGATGCTCAGCCACCGGAACATATTGGCCGGCGCGCGGTCGGTGGCCCGCTATCTTGGCCTGCGCAGCGAGGACCGCCTGCTCAGCGTCCTGCCCTATAGTTTCGACTATGGGCTCAATCAGTTGATGACGATGATGCTGCTCGGCGGCGCCGTGGTTCACCAGCCGCTCGCCATGGCGACGGAAATCCTGCGCACCCTGGAACGCCACGCCGTCACCGGCATGGCCGCCGTGCCGCCGCTCTGGATACAGCTCGTCCGTCTGCTGGACGAAACACCGGTCATGCTCCCGTCGTTGCGCCTCATCACCAATTCCGGAGGGAAGATTCCACTGGACATCCTCCAGCGCATGCCCCGGCATTTCCCGAACACCCGTATCTTCCTGATGTACGGGCTGACGGAAGCCTTCCGCTCCACCTATCTCGACCCCCAGCGTTTCGACGCCAAAATGGGATCGATCGGCCGGGCCATTCCCGGTGCGCAGGTCTATGTCGTCAAGCCGGGCGAAGGCATCGCCGCTCCGGGGGAGGCCGGGGAACTGGTGCATCGCGGCCCTCTGGTCAGCATGGGGTACTGGAACCGGCCCGAAGCGACGGCCGATAAGATCAGGCGGTGCCCCGAACTGGCCCATCTGATCGGCGATGAACCGGTCGTCCATAGCGGGGACATCGTGAAGCGGGATGAAGATGGCGACATCTGGTTCGTCGGCCGCAACGATGCCCTGATCAAGACCAGCGGCTTTCGCGTCAGCCCCGATGATGTGGAGGATCTGGTGCATCGCAGCGGGCTGGCCGCCGATGTTGTCGCATTCGGCGTCGAGGACGACCTTCTGGGCCAATGCGTGCATGTTGCGGCAAGCCTGCTCCCCGGCGCAACGCGGGAGGCGCTGGCGGCGCACTGCCGCAAGGTCATGCCCGCCTATATGGTGCCGCGCGTCATCCATATCTGGCCCGACGCCATGCCGCGCACCGCCAGCGGCAAGCTGGCCCGCACCGATGTCGTGCACCGATGCGAGGCGCAGATCATGCACAATCCACCGGTTGCCGAGGGAGCGACGCAATGGCCCTGACCGAAGCGATCCTGATCCAGACCATCAGCGGCTTTTCCGACATCGGCGCCGACGCCCATGGAGAAACGCCGCTATTTTCCTCCGGTGCGCTGGATTCCGTGGCGATGCTCAACCTGCTCGCCTTTGTCGAGGAACAGGCCGGGATCGAAATCCGGGCCGACGAAGTGACGCTGGAAAATTTCGACACGCCTGCGCGCATCGTCCGCTTTGCCGGGGAACGAAGCCGATGACGGCGGCGCTGTCCGACGCCATGCTGGCGCAGGCCGCCGAACGGTTCGGAACGCCCTGCTTCATCTATGCCGCCGATGCGATCGAGGAACGCATCGCCCGGCTGCACGAAGTCTTCCGCAGCCGCTTCACCCTCAGCTTCGCCGTGAAGAGCAATCCCAATCCAGCCATGTTGGCATGGCTGAACGGCCGCATCGGCCATCTCGACATCAGTTCCATCGGGGAGATGCGTCTGGCGCTGGGCGCTGGTTGGGACGCATCCAGGATCAGCTTCACCGGCCCCGCCAAGCGGGTGGAGGAACTACGCGAAGCCATGGCGGCGGGCCTTGGCCTGCTGGTCGTCGAATCCGTGCGGGAAGCGCGGGCCGCCGACGCGATAGCCAGATCCATGGGCAGGAAGCAGCCCGTCCTGGTCCGCATCGCGCCCGACAGCCTGCCTCGCGGCTTTGGCGACCATATGGCGGGCCGTCCCAGCCCCTTCGGCATCGATCAGGAGGATGCCGATTCAGCGCTGGCGGAGATTCGCGCCCTGCCCGCGCTCTCGGTCGTCGGCCTGCATATCTATTCGGGTACCCAATGCCTGAAGGCAGAGGCGGTGGTTGAAAATTACCGCGCTTTCCTCACCATTTTCCGAAGGCTTTGCGCGAACCACGACCTCATGCCGGAAAAACTGGTGTTCGGATCGGGCCTGGGCATCCCCTATCATGACGGCGACGCGCCGCTCGACCTGCCGGCCGTCGCGGACGCGATCGGGCCGGAACTGGATCGCCTTGTCATGGACCCGCGCTTTCGCCAGAGCGGCCTTATGCTGGAACTTGGCCGCTATCTGGTGGCGGAGGCCGGCTATTTCCTGACGCGCATCGTTTCCACCAAGGAGTCTCGCGGCACGCGCATCGCGATCTGCGACGGCGGGATGAACAATCATCTGCCCGCCTCCGGCCATTTCGGCATGGTCGTCCGCCGCAATTATCGCATGCACAAGCTGGGCGGCCAGGGACCGCGTGAGAAGATCGACATTGTCGGCCCACTCTGCACCTCCATCGACCGCCTGGCGAGCGCCGTGGAACTGCCGCATGTCGAGGAAGGCGACGTCATCGCCGTGCACCAGAGCGGCGCCTACGGCCTGACTGCCAGCCCCTTTCATTTCATCAGCCACGCGCCGCCCGCCGAACTGATGGTCGTCGACGGCCAAATCCGCGACATAACGCGCTTCTTCGCGGAGGGTGCGCGGGAAAGCGGCATGATGCGCCATCTGGCATAGGGAAGGAAGACAAGGCAATGGACTGCCCCGTCTGTCACCGCAATACGCGCCCCTGGATCGTCATGCCGATCGACGCGAAGAAGGACATGCCGACGCCCTTCGGGGATGTCCTGCGCTGCGACCATTGCGGCCTGGGAATGGCGGCCCGCATGCCCTGTCGGGACGAGATCGCCGACCTCTATGACCTTGCATCCTATTATACTCATGGCGAAAGCCATATGCCGGCGGTACAGGCCAATCTGCTGGACCGGCTGTTGATCCGCCTCGCCTGGAAGGTCGACCGCGCACACCCCTTCGACCCCGACAGCGTGGCCGGGCAATTGCCGCCCAGGGCCCGCATATTGGACATAGGCTCGGGCGACGGCGAGATATTGGAAGCTTTTCGCGACCGGGGGTTCACGGCCCTGGGGGTCGATCCGGACGAGCGTTCACGGGATTTCTGTGCGGCGCGGGGGCTGGCGGTGCTCCCCGGCACCGCCGAAGAACCGCCTGCCGCGCTGGATGGGCAGCAATTCGATCTGGTCGTCATGTCGCATTCGCTGGAACATTGCCTGGACCCGGTCCGCGCGATCCGCACGATCGCCCGCCTGCTGGCCCCCGGCGGGCTGGCCTATATAGAGGTGCCCAATGCCGGCTGCCGCCATTTCGAGACTTTCCGCCAATGTTCCGAAATGTTCGATGCTCCGCGTCACCTCTGGTTCTTCAGCCAACAGGCCCTGCTGCGGTTGACGGAGGCGGGCGGCTTCACGGTCGCGGCCCTGCATTATAACGGCTTCACCCGCCTGTTCACGCCGGGCTGGCGGGGATGGGAGTGCGAAATCTTCGACCGGCTGGTCCGGCGCGGCCTGCACAAAGGCGCCACCCGCCATAGCTGGCCGCGTTCGCTGCTGCTGCTGTTGCAGACCGCCTTCGCGCGGCCGGAACGGAAATATGACTCCATCGGCGTGCTGATGCGGCGCGAAGGATCTCAGCCTGCCTGAGCCGCCTTCAGCCAAAGGGGCGGAACCGCGTCGGAAAGCTTCGCCCGCCACCAGTCCGGCCTGTCCAGATACCATTGCAGCGTATCGGCAAAATGCCGGTCGAAACTGGATGCCGGCCGATAGCCGAGATCGTGCCGGATGCGGGCATCGTCAATGGCATAGCGGCGGTCATGGCCCGGCCGGTCCGGCACGAAGGCCTTGAGCTGCGCCGAGGGCCTGCCCTGCGCCGCCGGCGCGCCCGGAAAGCGCGCCGCCAGAAGCGGATCGCGGGCGAAGGCCGCGTCGATGCCGGCGCACAGCCGGTCGACCAGTTCGATATTGCTCATCTCGCTGCCGCCGCCCACCGTATAGACAGCGCCCGGTTGCGCGCCCTCCAGGATCAGCGCGATGGCATGGCAATGATCCTCCACGAACAGCCAGTCCCGGATATTGCCGCCGTCGCCATAGACTGGCAGCGGCCGCCCCTCCAGCGCATTGGCCAGGAACAGCGGGATCAGCTTTTCCGGATATTGATAGGGTCCGTAATTATTCGAACAATGGGACGTGGTGACATTCAGCCCATAGGTGCGGTGATAGGCCCGCACCAGATGATCGGCCCCCGCCTTGCTCGCGGAATAAGGGGAATTGGGCGCATGGGCCGTCCTTTCGTTGAAGGCGGGTTCGTCCGGTCCCAGGCTGCCGAACACTTCGTCCGTCGATACCTGATGAAAGCGACGGTCGGGATGCCGCTTTTCCTCCAGCCATAATTTCCGCGCCGTGGCGAGCAGGCTGTGCGTGCCGGTCACATTGCTGCGGATGAAGGCGCCCGGGTCCGAAATTGACCGGTCCACATGGGTTTCCGCAGCGAAATTCACCACCATGTCGACATCGGCGGATCGCATCAGCCGCTCGACCAGGGCGCTGTCGCAAATGTCGCCCTGCACCAGTTCCACTCGGGTCAGCCCGTCCAGATTGCCGCCATTGCCCGCATAGGTGAGGAGATCGAGCACGACGATCCGGTCCTGCGGGTGGCGCCGATGCCAATGGCGCACGAAATTGGTGCCGATAAAGCCGGCTCCACCGGCCACCAACAGCGTCTTCATGTCGCCACCCTCTCCCAAGTCATTTGGTGCAATTCCTCGCGCCAGTGAAGCGGTGGTCGTTCCAGACAGGCCCAACTGTCGCTGCAATCGAGTTGGCTGAAGGCAGGCCGCCGCGCCAATGTAGGGAAATCCGCCGTCAAAATCGCTTCGATCCGAGCCGCCCTGCGCAAGATGCCGGCCCTCAGCGCCTCTTGCCGGATGGCGCAGGCAAATTCGTGCCACGACGCCGCTCCCCCATCGGTCAGGTGGTGGATGCCATGGGCCCGATGTTCGATCAATCGCCAGATTCCCCTTGCCAGGCTGCGCACATGGGTGGGCGTGCCGATCTGGTCGGATACCACGCGCACCACCTCCCGCGTCGCGAGCAGGCGCAGCATGGTGTTGCGGAAATTCTTCCCCTCATGGCCGTAGAGCCAGGCGGTGCGGACGATCAGCGCCTCGGGCAGATATTGGGCGACGACCCATTCTCCCGCCGCCTTGGAATGGCCGTAGGCGTTGATCGGACTGGGCGGATCATCGGGCCGGTAAGGCCGGTTCGCCGCGCCGTCGAACAGGAAATCGGTCGAGATATGGGCAAGGCGGCTGCCATGACGCGCCGCCGCCTCGGCCAGTAGCCCCGCCGCCACGGCATTGATCGCATGGGCCATGTGCGGCTCGCGCTCGGCGCCTTCCACATCGGTCCAGGCAGCGGCATTCAGGATCAGGTCGGGCCGTATCTCTTCCATCCTGCGTTGGATCATCGATCTGTCGCCAATGTCGAGATCGGTGCGCGACAGGGCTGCCAGATGCGCCAGCCCGGACGGAACGGTCGCCGCCAGCGCGCGGCCGAGTTGCCCTCCCGCGCCCACCAGCATCACGCGCACCGCATCGCCCCCTGCCAGACCACGCCCCGGAACGCGGCATCGATCACGCGGCCATCCCCATATCCACCAGCCGCCCCGCCGCGGCGTCCCTGGCCGAAAGGCAAGGCATGTGGACGATCGGCCATTCTATGCCGATGTCCGGATCGTTCCAGATCAGGGCCCTCTCATCCGCGGGGGCGTAATAGTCCGTGCATTTGTACAGCAGATGCGTGTCGTCCGAGAGGCTGAGGAAGCCATGGGCAAAGCCGGGCGGCACCCAGAGCATGTGCCGGTTCTCCGCCGACAGCACATGCCCGGTCCACCGGCCGAAGGTCGCGCTGTCCGGACGCAGATCGACAGCGACGTCAAAGGCTGCGCCCTGCACCACCCGCACCAGCTTCCCCTGCGGCCTGTTCTGCTGATAATGCAGTCCCCGCAATATGTCGCGGTGGGACCGGCTGTGATTGTCCTGCACGAACCGCGCTTCGATCCCGCCCTGGGCCGCCGCCCGCTCATTCCATGTCTCCATGAAGTATCCGCGCTGATCCTCGAACAGCCGGGGTTCGACCAGCATCACGCCGGGCAACCGTGTCGGACTTATCTTCATGCCGCCAGACTCCCCGGAGAAGCAGGGCCGCTTTCCAACTGCCGCAGCAGATATTCGCCATAGCCGCTCTTGCGCAGTCGCGCCGCCAAGGTCTCGAACTGCTTGCTGGAGATGAAGCCCATGCGCCAGGCGATTTCCTCGGGGCAGCAGATTTTCAGCCCCTGCCGCTGCTCCAGCACCCGGACATAAAGGCCCGCGTCCAGCAGGGAAGCGTGGGTTCCCGTGTCCAGCCAGGCGAAACCGCGCCCCATCAGTTCGACGTTCAGGTCGCCCGCCTCCAGGAACAGGCGATTAAGGTCGGTGATCTCATACTCGCCCCGGTCGGACGGGCGCAGCCGCGCCGCGAAATCCACCGCCCGCTCGTCATAGAAATAAAGACCGGTCACGGCGTAGTTGGACCGGGGCGCCGCCGGTTTTTCCTCGATCGACACCACCCGCCCCTGCCGGTCGAAATCGACCACGCCATAGGCGCCGGGATCGTCGACATGATAGCCGAAGATGGTGACCCCCGAACGGCGGCCCTCCGCCCGGGCAAGCATGTCGGACAGCCCCTGCCCATAGAAGATATTGTCCCCCAGGATCAGCGCCGACGGCCTGCCCGCAAGAAAATCGGCGCCGATATGATAGGCCTGCGCCAGCCCTTCGGGCTTGGGCTGCAATGCATATTGCAGGTTCAGGCCCCATTGCGAACCGTCACCCAGCAATTGTCGGAAATCGTCCGCATCATGCGGCGTGGTGATGATCAATACCTCCCTGATCCCCGCAAGCATCAATGTCGAGAGCGGATAATAGATCATCGGCTTGTCATAGACCGGCATCAATTGCTTGCTGATGCTGCGGGTCAGCGGATGCAGCCGCGTTCCCGATCCGCCCGCCAGGATGATCCCCGGCCTCACGGTTGCACCTCGCTGGGTAGGAGGAGGCGTTCGCCATAATAATAATTCTTCTTGCGCCGTCGGAAGATGCCGCCGATCGACTTGTTGAGGACGGTGCCGATGATCGGCCTGGGTTCGAGCAGGGCCATGGCCTCCTGCAACTCGTCGGCATGGGTCTGCCCTTCCTCGACCACCATCAGCACTCCTTCCACGCTGGAACCGATCGCCAATATCTCGTCGATGGCCAGCGTCGGCGGGCTATCGACGATGAAGACCGGATCGCCTTCCGGATCGGCCAGCGCGGGAAAGAGCGTGGCGAACCGGTCGCCCGAAAGAAGGCCGGCCGGATCGAGCCGCCGCTGCCGCACCGGCAAAACGGAAAGGCGCAGTTCATCGACCTCCTGCCGGCAGAGGGGGAGCGGGGCGGCGCCCGCCAGATAGTCGTCGACCCCCGCATGCGGTTCCAGGCCCAAGCGACTGCCCAAAGCGGGTTTCGCCAGGTCAAGATCGATCAGCACGACCGGATGCACGCGGCTGATCGCCATGGCGAGGTTCGTCGCGACGAACGTCTTGCCATTGCCCGGCTGGGTCGACGTGACCGCCATGATCCTGCCGCCCGACGCGAAAAAACCGTTCATGATCTGCGTCCGCAGCAGGATGAAGCTCCGCGACCGCGCATCCAGATGGTCCAGCGCGCATATGCCGTTCGCCGCCAGATGCGCCGGGTCGAGCGTCACCGGATCACATGGACGAGCCCCCACCTTCGGTTCAGGGTGACGATAGCCAAGATCGCCGACGACGACATCAAGCCCCGTAACCATCGCGACCCCCTTTCGGAAAGGCCAGCCCCGGCAGGGAAAGGCGCAACAATCCCGCCACGCCGCGATGCGGCAGGCCGGATGCTGGTATCACGGCAAGCGGCGCCACGCCGGTCAATCGCCCAATGGCGGCCTCCCCATGGATGAGGCCGGCGGACAATTCCATGGACGCCACCAGGACCAGGCCGAGAGCAAGCCCCGCCCCCGCGCCGGTCATGAGCAGTTTCTTCCGATCCGGAAAGACCGGGTCGGCGGGACGGCTGGCGGCGTCCACGACCGTGAAGCGCTCCCCCTTGTCCTCGGCCTGGAGATTGGCGGCAATCTGCGCGTCCATCTGCTTTTCGCGAATGTCCTGATATTGGGTGGTCAGATTGTCATAGTCCCGTTCCAGATTGTTCAGTTCATAGCTTGCCTGCGGCGCCTGCGCGGTGAGATGCTCCATCTGCGAAATCGCCCCCACCAGTTCGCCCCGCCTCTGGCCCAGCATGCCGATGCGCGCACGGCCCGATGCGATTTCGGCAGCAATTACCCCTCCGCCCGCTCTCAACGGCCCAAGCGCGGCGAGGCCGGCTTCCTGATTGGCGATGGCCGCCCGTGCCGCCACCACGTCGGGATGCGCGTCGGAATAAGTCGCGGTGAGCTGTGCCAAACGGTTCTGCGCCAGGCGCAGCGCCTCCGCCTGGGGGTTGGGGGCGGCAGCCAGGTCCTGGCTCCGGGCTGCCAATATGCCGTTCTGCTGCGCGATCCCCTGCGTTTCGGCATCGATCCGCGAAACCTCCGCGCGCAGGGCTGAAGCCGACTGGGTGCTGAGCGCGACCTGATCGGGCAATGCGCCATTATAGCGCGCCTCGATTTCCCGCCGCCGCTTTTGCAGTTCCATCAGCCGGTCGCGGATTTCATTGCCCCGCCGCGACAGGAAGGCCGCCGTTCCGGAGGCCTGCTCGGTGCGAAGACGCTTGTCCTCTTCCAGGAACATGCGGGTCAGCCGCTCCGTCACCTGTTGCGCGATGGCGGGATCGTCATAGGTGAAGGAAAGGCTGAACGCGATGGTCGTGCCGCCATTATGGCCGGGATTGGCGGTGTTGCCGGCGCCCACCAGCTCGACGCTGATCGCCTGGCGCATCAAGTTCTGCACGTCTTCCAGGCTCAGCGTGGCGCTCTGCCGGGGATAGAGCCGCATATCGCGGATGACCTGCACCAGGTTGGCGCGGCTCAATATCTGCTGCCGGATCTTCGCGATCCGTTCATCGGCATAGTTGGTGAGGGGGGATGCGACCAGCGTCGTCGGCACTTCCTGCGACGCGATCAGCAAAGTGGCTGTCGAACGATATTGCGGGTCGATCGTCAGTATCGCCGCGATCGCGGCGACGATGCCCAGGGCCAGCGGAAGGATGAGCCACCACCGTCGGCGACAGGCGATCGCCAGGATTTCCGGCACCGTCATCAGCGGGCCGTCGGCGGGAGCTTCGGCCGTCATGGGACCGGCCAGTCCGATCGGTCCGTTGCACCGCAGCTCTGCAACCAGAATGTCATCCCCTGTCCCCTGTGGCAGCCTGCGATCAGCATTCAATGTCCCCCGCCGGGATGCTATTCCCTGGACTGTGTGGCGAGTCCTGGGTGGGGAATATTGCCCAAATCATTGCGCCGTGGGGAGAAAGGCGAACCACCCTCCCAAAAGTCAGTCTGTATTGCCCTTGCCGTCCGCCGTAATTTCGCCCCTCCTCTTGCTTTCAGCGGACAGGGCAGATGATCGTCAGAGAGA
Organism: Sphingobium sp. PNB; assembly: GCF_019873065.1. Taxonomy (NCBI): domain Bacteria; kingdom Pseudomonadati; phylum Pseudomonadota; class Alphaproteobacteria; order Sphingomonadales; family Sphingobiaceae; genus Sphingobium; species Sphingobium sp. PNB. The sequence continues at coordinate 21,679 of NZ_JAINEZ010000002.1, read as the reverse complement.
TCAGGGCAATGACCGGCATTCGCGGCATGGCTGCGCTGATCGTGATGATCTACCATTTCGAACGGGGATTGCAGAGCACGAGCCCCTTATCCACCATGCTCAATCACGGCTATCTGTCGGTCGATCTCTTCTTCGTCCTCAGCGGCTTTGTTCTTTCCCATGTCTATGGACAGGCCCTGAAGGAAGGGTCGTTCACCCTGCGCGCCTTTCTGCTTCATCGCCTCGCCCGGATCTATCCAGTCTATATCGTCGCGACGTCCGCCATCCTCGCGATCGGCCTGTGAAAAAGGCATGATCCCGCCTTCGGCGCCGATGTGATCGTCTCCAATGTCTTCATGCTCCAGTCGATAGGGGATTGGCCCAGCATCGATCCTCCCGCATGGTCGGTGAGCGCTGAACTGATCGCCTATCTGATCTTCCCGATACTGGCGAGGCTCTGCTTCAGAAGCAGGCCCGGTTTTGCGCTGATGACGGCCTTGGCCGCGCTTGCAACGATCATGGGCCTCAGCATCTCCGCATCCCTCCACTGGATCGGATCGCCCATAGCCAAGGGGCAACTCGACCTGTTCTATGCGCCCTACACCCTGATCCGCTGCCTGGCGGGCTTCACCCTGGGCCAATTGGTCTGGCGCCTCCACGCGCAGGGCGCCATTGCGCAATGGGCCGCGAACAACGCCGTTCAGGTCGGCATCGGCCTGTCCCTGCTCTGCCTGACGGCCTTTCGCGGAACGGATTTCTTCGTCTATCTTGCCATTATCGGGCTGATATTCTGCCTGAGCGCAGGCAGGGGCGCGCTTCCGGCGATCTTCGGTTCACGGCCCATGCATTTCCTGGGGCGCATTTCCTTTCCGGTTTATCTCACCCATTATAAGGCCATGGGGCTGTTGTCGGCCCTCCAATCCCGTCTGCCGGCCACCGGACCGTTCCACATCGTCAGACATCCCCTGGCTGTTCTGTCGGCCGGACTGGCCGTGATCTGCCTGTCCTGGCTGGTTCATGAAGGCATCGAACGTCCATGCCGGAAGTTTTTGAGACGGGCGCATTGGCTCGGAGGAGGATCGAAGGCGCTGCCGGCCTGAGCATCGCCGCCACTCCAGTCAATATTCACCTCCGGAAAATCAGTGCTGGCAATGCAGACTGACGCCCGTTCGTCCGTGGCGATATTGTTTTCGTTCCATGATCCGGGGGATCGACAATGGAATTGCAACAGATCGCGGCCGACGGAAACTTCCCGCTTGACCATGGAGGCAGCGCCGACGGCAATGCCATTGCCGCCAGTCCGTCCCCCGCCCTGCGGCCACCACCGGTCGATCTCGACAATGCCCCCGTCACCCGCCCCTTCCTGCCGCCGCTGGAGGAATTCCAGCCCTATCTGGAACGGATATGGGCCAATCGCTGGCTGACCAATGCCGGCCCCTTCCACCAGCAGCTTGAAGAGGAAATGGCTGCTTTCCTGGGGGTGGAGCATGTCGCCCTGACCTCCAACGGCACCGCCGCGCTGGAACTCGCCATGCAGGCGCTCGACCTTCGGGGCGAGGTCATCACCACGCCCTTCACCTTCGTCGCCACCGCCCATGCGCTGCGGTCCTGCAACCTGACGCCCGTATTTGTCGACATCGATCCCAGGACGGGCAATCTCGACCCCGAAATGATCGAGCAGGCCATTTCGGGTGCCACTTGCGCGATCCTGCCGGTGCACTGCTTCGGTCACCCGTGCCGGACGGAGCGTATCGCCGGGATCGCGCAAGACCATGGCCTCAGGGTGATCTACGATGCCGCCCACGCCTTCCATGTCCGGCGCGACGGGGAAAGCCTGCTGCGCTCGGGCGACGCTTCGTGTCTCAGCTTCCATGCGACCAAGGTCTTCAATACTTTCGAAGGGGGTGCCGTGATATGCGCGGACGCAGCGATGAAGGCCCGGATCGCGCAGTTGCGCAATTTCGGCTTTTCCGATGCCTATTCTGTCGACGCGGCCGGCACCAACGCCAAGATGAGCGAGTTCCAGGCGGCCTTCGGCCTGCTCCAGTTGCGCCATGTCGATCAGGCGATCGCCCGGCGAGGCTTCATAGCCGCCAGCTATCGCGCGGGGCTGCGCGGCATGGCGGCTATAAGGCTGTTCGAAGCGGAACCCGGCTGGCAGCTCAACCACAGCTATTTCCCGATGCTGCTCGAAGACGGTCTGGCGCACCGGCGGGACGAACTTTGCGCCCGTCTTCTGGCGGCCGGCATTCACGCCCGCCCCTATTTCTGGCCTCTGGTCTGCGATCATTCCGTCTATCGCGGCCTGCCCTCCGCCGATCGGGACATGCCGGTCGCCCGCAGCTTTGCCAAACGGATATTGAGCCTGCCGCTTTATCCCGATCTGGCGCTCCATCATGTCGAAAGGGCGGTGGCGATCGTCCAGGAATTCTGCGCGGAAAGCCATTGAAGGGTGGCTGGTGGAACCGCTGATCACCCTCCCATTACTCCCCACGGGATAGGATGAATGGTGACGAAATGACGGCGCTGCTATCCTCCCCCCATCTTCCCGCATCATGCCGAGGGGTCGTGAAGGACGCGCCTTTTCCCGATGCCGCTGGGCTCAATATCCTGATGGTGGCGGAGAATGTCTCCCGCAACCTCAGCGGCGAGACCATCCTTCCCTATTATTATCTCCAGCAGTTCCTCGCGCTCGGCCACAAGGTCGGCATCCTCTGTCACGAGCGGGTGAGAGACCAGCTCGCCGCGGACCTGGACCCGGCCAGCTTCGCGCATTTCACCTTCGTCAGCGACGGCCTCTGGCAGAAGCTGCTGTTCCGGATCGGCCGCTTCTTTCCGCATCGGGTCGAGGATCTTGTCTTCAACCAGTTGATCCAGTTGCTGACCCAATCGCGCATGAGAGCGATGGCAAGGGCGCGCGTCGAGGAAGGGAGCGTCGACGTCGTCTTCCAGCCCGCCCCCATCGCCGCGAAGGCGGTCAGCTTCATGTATGATCTCGGCGCGCCGGTGGTGATCGGCCCGATGAGCGGCGGGATGGACCTGCCCCCGGGCTTCCGGCGCATGGACGGTCCGCTCGTGCGGTGGGCCATAGCGGGTGCGCGCCGCGGGACGGAACTGCTGCACCGGTTGATTCCCGGCAAGCGGCAGGCGGCTGTGCTGCTCGTGGCGAACGACCGGACCCGCGCGGCGCTGCCCTCCGCTGTCCGCGGCGTCATCTGCGAAGTGATGGAAAGCGCGGTGGACCTTGGCCGCTGGCATCCCCGCGCCGCCGATCCGGCGCTCGACGGCCCCATGTCCTTCATCTTCTGCGGCCGTTTCGTGGATTGGAAGGGCATCGAATATCTGGTGCGCGCCTTCGCGCCCCTCGCGCGGGAGGGGGGCGCCAGGCTGGACCTGGTGGGTGACGGGGAACTGTTCGAAGAGATCGAGCGCCTGGTGCAGGCCGAGGGGATAGGCGACAGCGTCGTCCTGCACGGGCGCGTGCCGCTGGAGCGCTATATGGAGATGTTGCAAGAGGCGGGCGCCTTCGTCTCTCCTTCCCTTCGGGAATGCGGCGGGATCGCGATGATGGAGGCGATGGCGACCGGCGTGCCCGTCATCGCCGCGGACTGGGGCGGGGCGGCCCAATATGCCAGCCGCGATTGCGCCATATTGGTGCCGCCTTCGTCGGAAGCCGCCTTCGTCGACGGGCTGACCGCCGCCATGCGCCGCCTCGCAGCCTCGCCGGAACTGCGCCGCGAACTGGGCCGCGCCGGCCGCCGCCATTTGGAGCGCGAGGGGCATGACTGGACGGTGAAGGCCCGCGTCATAGCCGACATCCTGCGCGACATTTCACGTCCGCGCCCGGCCGCGCCGGCCCATTGGGCGGAGCGCGCATCCCTCATTCAGGCTGTCTGAAGGCTGACCCATGAACCATATCCCGAAAGCCGACATCGTCTTCTATGCGCGGTCGCTCTACAATGGCGGGGTCGACAGGGTCGTCTTCAACCTGGCGGAGGAATTTCTGGCGCGCGGCATCCGTCCGGTCATCCTGGTCGACCTCGACAATCCCTATTCGCCGTTCCGGGATCTGGTGCCGCAGGGCGTACCCTATGAAGTGCTGGGCGCGAACGGGGCAATCGCCCGGATCGCGAAGCTGCGCGCCTATCTCCGCAGGACCCGGCCTCAGGCGGTGATGTGCACAGGCTTTGGCTTTCCCAATCTCTGCGCCATCATGGTGCGCTGGATCGCGGGTTTCCCTTTTCGCCTGATGCTGACCGAACATTGTTTTCCGTCAGTGGATCATGATGCGGCAAAGCCCTGGCAATCGCGTTACTGGTTCTTCCGCCTGGCGCATCTGCTCTATCCGCGGGCGGACAATATCGTCGCCGTTTCCAAGGGAACGGCCCGCGACCTGGCCAATGTCATCGACATCGATCCGCAGAGCATCACCTGCATCTACAATCCCATCGTCAGCGATGCCCTGATCCAATCGAGCCGTGCCCCCGTCGATCATCCATGGTTCCGCGACGGCGACATACCCGTCATCATCGGCATCGGTCGCCTCGAACATCAAAAGGATTTCGCAACGCTCATCACCGCCTTTTCGCAGGTGAGGCAGAACATGCCTTGCCGGCTTCTGATATTGGGCGACGGGTCGGAGCGCGACCGGCTGACCGCGTTGGTCGGGAGCCTCGGCCTTTCCGAAGACGTGGCCATGCCCGGCTTCGCTCCCAATCCGCACGCCTACACGGCCAGGGCCAGCCTGTTCGTCCTGTCTTCCCGGTTCGAAAGCCTGGCCAATGTGGTGATAGAGGCGATGGCGCTGGGAACGCCGGTGATCGCCACGGACTGTCCATCCGGACCGGCCGAAGCGCTGGACGGGGGGCGCTTCGGAAGGCTGGTCGAGGTCGGAAACGCCGAAATGCTGGCCGACGCCATGCTCGACCTGCTGCGCCGCAAGCCGGCGCCCGTGCCGCCGGGCTGGCTGGAGCAGTTCACGACCCGCGCCTCCGCCAGCCGCTATCTGGAGTTGCTGACGCCGGCGCTGAAATGCTGACGGCCGCTGCCCGGCCGGACTCGCTCGCGCAGCTCACCTCGCTGCGTTTCTGCGCGGCGTTGCTGGTTCTGCTTTCCCATCTCGTATTTCTGGAGCGCAGCGGAAGTCCCGTCCTCCGCGGCCTTTACGATCTTTTCTTCCGGCAGGGTGCGTGCGGCGTCACCTTCTTCTTCATTCTTTCCGGCTTCATCCTGACCCACGCCTATGAGCGCGCCCTGAAGGAAGGAAGGGTTTCGGCCCTCACCTACTATCATCGGCGCGTCGCAAGGATTTTTCCGCTCCACCTGATGGTTGGCCTCGCATTCCTCGCCTATCTGGCCTGGCGCGCCGATCTGCCGCCTATGCCTGCGGTGCTGCTGAACCTGGCGCTGCTTCATAGCTGGTCTCCAGACCCGCTGGTCCATTATTCGCTCAACGGCCCCTCCTGGAGCCTGTCCGACGAGCTGTTCTTCTATGCGCTTTTCCCATGGCTTGTGAAATGGCGCGAGCCGGTGCTGCGCGCGGTCTTCATCGCCGGCATGGTCCTGATCGTGGCGGGAAGCTGTTTTACCGCCCTTAGGGTCGCGGGTTATTCGCCCTGGGTGGACTGGATCTTCTATGTGTTCCCGCTTACGCGGCTGTTCGAATTCATTGCGGGCATCCTGCTGTGCCGGGCCTGGCGATCGTGCATCGGACGACGATGGGCGACGAGCGCAACGGAGGCGCTTGCGGTCATTTCGCTGCCGGCGACCATGGTCGCCGTGGAATGGTTCGCAGTTCCGCTCGCTTTTCGCTACCAGCTCATCTTCCTGCCGCCGATGGCTGTCCTGATATTGATATTCGCCCATGGTCAGGGCGCTTTATCGCATCTGCTCCGCCAGCCTGGGTTGCAATCGCTGGGAGAGGCCTCCTTCGCTCTCTATCTCATTCACCGGCCGATGATCACATTCATGGAAAGGTGGTCAGGCGCCGGGGCCGCAAGCGATATTGCCTTGGCGATCGCCATGCTGCCGATGGCCATGCTTGCGTCCATCCTTGGCTTCGCCCTGCTGGACCGGCCGGTGCAGCATTGGCTCCGCCGTCGCAAGACATTCACGGTGAAGCGCAAGGCATTCGCCATTCGGCAATGAACAGGCCTGCTGCGAACATCGATGCCCCGCGGCTTGGCCAAGCGGCAAATCGTTCCTCATGAAATCGGGCCTCAATCCGCTGGGCATCGATCTCTTCCCCATCGACTTAGGCGAGACGTCGGACGAATAGTCGCAGGAACTGCAACGCAACCTCGATACCGAGAGGAACAAGCTTGTCGTCGAGCCCTTCTACAGGCACGAGAAGATCGATGGCTCCATCAAGCGCCCCTTCGACCTCTGCGCCGTGGGCGGCCCGGACGCGTTCATCCGGGATTTAATTCGGATGGACGACTGAAGACTTACCCCGCGTTTTGGCAGCGGGGCCGACACGCCTCGCTGCCACGCCATAAATGGTCGGACATGTCCGAATAATATTTCTCTTATAATATCATTGCTGAAAACAGGATGGAGGTGCAACAGCATCTTCGTCGACCTGTTCGGGCATGGTTCATAGCCTGACATGCTTCGTGGCAAACCCATCGAAAATTCGCGACACGCCGCAACAACTCAGCGCCCGCAGGTTCAACATCGGTCAAGGCGCGGGGCCGTTCCGCCATGGCCGCGGCGGCCATTGTCCGCGACGCCCAGGGCGCAGCTTGATCTGGGTGATTCCTTTTGCGGTTGCCGGAAGCAAACAGGGCCCGCATAGCGGTTGCATGGACGAGAAGACGACGAATCTGATCATGGCTATTCTCAGTCGGGCGCCGCAATGGATCAGGCACGACCTGCTGTCCAAGGATGCGGGCGTCAAGCAGCGGGCGGAGGAGACGCTGGCCGCCATGATCGCCAACGCCCTAGCCACAGGAACCGACGACTCGACGGCGAGTTAGGGAGGAAGTCCGTTCCAACAAGGCTCCAGCAATGACATGCCGCTCTCTCCCCGGCGCCCTCATGCCGATGGCCGCCATAGTGGCGGCCGCCGCGACCCTCGCGCCGGCAGGCGCACAACGGCCGGACGCCGACATGGAGGTCCAGTGCGCCGCCGGACGGCGCTTTTCCGTCCGCGCCGATGCCGACCGCGCCACGGTCGTCTGGAAGGACGGGCAGCTCACGCTCAAACGCGGGGCAATATCGCTGGGCCGATATTATCGAAGTCCCCGGGCGGCCCTCATCATCGACGGCGACTATGTATCGTTCGTGCCCAGGGGCGACCGGAACTGGCGCGACTGCCGCCTCATGCCCCGGACCGATGTCATTGAGAAGGATTGATGCCCGATCACGCACGCCGATTTGACGATCATGGAACGGGATCGACTTTCCGACATTGGATCGATTGCCGGCAAATACAGGCATAGAAGACCATTTACTGGAAATCCGACATTTACAATCTGCGTCGATTTGCGCAAATAGCGCTAACATCCTCCTGAAACGGGTTCGCTCACATGGCCGACGAAGACAAGAACGACATCACTGCCCTTACCGTCCAGTTGCTCAGCGCTTATGTCTCGCGAAACAGCGTTCCGAGCGAAAGCCTGGCCGATCTGATCAAGACCACCCGCACGGCGCTGACGGAAAATGCCACGGCGACCATTGCCGAGCCCGCTGCCGAAACCTTCACGCCTGCGGTTTCGGTGCGCAAGAGCCTCGCCTCGCCCGATCATATCCTCAGCCTGATCGACGGCAGGCCGTACAAGACCTTGAAGCGCCATCTGGCCGCCCATGGCCTGACGCCGGAACAATATCGGGAACGCTACAAGCTGCCCAGCACCTATCCGCTGGTGGCGCAAAGCTATTCGCAGGCGCGTCGCGCCGTCGCGGAAAAGGCCGGCCTGGGCCGTAAGCCGGTCGTCGCTGCGAAGGCCGCAGCCCCTGCGAAGGCAGCGGCCACTCCGGCAAGCCCCGCCGCCGCGCCCAAGGCGGCAGCGCCCAAATCATCGGAAAAGGCTGCTTCCGCCGCCGGGTCCGATGCGCCGGCGAAGGCCGCGGCGCCTGCTAAGGCCGCAGCGCCAAAGACGAACAAGGCGAAGGATGGGCCCGCCCCCGTCATATCGAACCGCGGCAATCGCGCCGCGGCGCCGGCCTCCGCCAGTAAGGACAGGAAGGAGCCGCGCCAGCGCCTTTCGATCGCCGCCGCCAAGGGCGACAAGGCGGACGGCAAGGCCACCGCCGCTTCCAAGGCCCCTGCGCAGGAAAAGGCCCCGGTAAAGAAGGCCGCTCCTGCGAAGGCCAATGGAACCGCCAAGCCCAAGTCGCTGAAGGCGGCATTGGAAGCAGCCAGTTCGCATCTGGGCGGCGAGGAAAAGACGTCCGAAGCCGCGACCGCCAAATCCTGATCATGGGTGGGAAGCGAGCGATCACGATCTCGCTTCCCATCCGGCCATCCGGACGGTCGTAGCAACGGAACGGCGGTAAGCCCACTCAGGCCCGAGTGAAGCGCCAGCGATCGGGCTCGCTCTCCCCGGCATCGAAGCGATAGCCGTCGCTGTCGAAGCCGCGCATCGCATCGACGTCGGTTATGCGATGCTCGCACATCCATCGGGCCATCATGCCCCGGGCGCGCTTGGCATTGAAGCTGACGAAGCGCGGTCCGTCGGGACCGGGCTCGCGAAAATCGACGTCGATGATGCGGATGCCCGCCAGCTTGCCTTCCACCGCCGCGAAATATTCCTGGCTGGCGAGGTTGAGGACCACGCCCGACCCCTCCTCCGCGATCTGCCCGCGGAGCAGTTCAGCGATGCGATCGCCCCACCAGTCGGTCAGCTTCTTGTGGCGCGGCGCCCAGCGCGTCCCCATCTCCAGCCGGTAGGGCCGGATCGCGTCCAGCGGCCGCAACAGGCCATAAAGGCCCGACAGCATCCGGACATGGTCCTGCGCGAAGGCGACCGCCGCTTCGTCCAGCGTAAAGGCTTCAAAACCTGTATAGACATCGCCGGCGAAGGCGAACAGAGCCTGCCGTTCGGGCAGGTCGGCAAAATCGCGGAAGCGGTCGGCATTGAGCTTCGCCAGGCGCGGCGAGATATGCATCAACTCGGACAACCGCTTCTGCGAAAGGTTGGCGGCCGATCTGGCCAGGTCGCGCGCCTCTTCGGCGAAATGCGGGGTGGTGACGGGCAGGGGCGGCAGCGCGCGTTCGAAATCAAGCGTCTTGGCGGGGGATAGCAATGCGATCATGCCAGCCTCCGTAGCGAGCGGCCGCCCATGCGTCAAAATGCCGTTGCACAGCATATTGCCGACGGCGTTCCATGACGCCGGATCGGCATTGCCGCGACCCTTGTCCACAATGGGGCTTGCCCCTATTGCCTGTCCGCTCCTAGGCTTGGGAAATGCGTTCGGGCGGAAGGGGTTGGGACAGTTGCGATCCTGCTTCTTCCATGGTCCGCCGCGCCATCCGGGCCAACCGCTGTTATGGAAAAATGCCTGATCCATGCTGAAGGTCGATCACGCCGCCATTATCGGAGGAGGGTTCAGCGGCACGCTGCTCGCCATCAACCTGCTTCGTCATGGTGCGTTGCGCGTGACGATGGTGGAGCGCCATGAAGAACGGATGGGCCGGGGCCTCGCCTATGGAGCGGCGCATGCCGGCCATGTTCTCAACGTGCGCGCCGCCAATATGAGCGCCCTGCCCGACAGCCCCGATCATTTCACCGACTGGCTGAAGCAGCAGGGACTGGGCCAGGAAGGCAGCTTCGCCACCCGGCGCGACTATGGCGCCTATCTCAGCGCCATGCTGGACGAGATGCGGGGGCAGGCCGCGGACAGGCTGACCATATTGAACGGCGATGCCGTCGACCTGCAGCTGCGCGACGACGGCATATGCGTCGTCCTGCGTTCCGGGGGCGGGATCGAAGCCGACATCGTGGCGCTGGCGCCCGGCAATCTGCCGCCGCACGACCTGCCCGCCTTTGCCGGATTGCGCGACAGGGACGGCCCCGACAATGCCGTTTATGTGAACGATCCCTGGGCGGCGACCATCGCGGCGGGCTTGCAGGACAGCGATCGGGTGCTGCTGCTCGGCAGCGGGCTGACGGCGGTGGATTGCGCGCTCAGCCTGGACCGCGCCGGGTTCCGGGGGCGGATCGTCGCCCTATCCCGCCGTGGGCTGGCGCCGCAAAGCCATGCGCCGGCGCCCCCCTATGCGCCGCGCAGCGACCGGCCGAAGGGCACCGCTTCCACGCTGGTCCGGACGCTGCGCAGACGCAGCGCGGAAATCGGCTGGCGCAATGCCGTGGATGAGCTTCGCCGCTTCACCCAGGATATGTGGCGGGCCGCCAGCGCGGAGGAGCGCAGCCGCTTCCTGCGCCACCTGCGCCCCTATTGGGACGTGCACCGCCACCGCATCGCACCGCAGGTGGCGGAGCGGCTGGCGGCGATGCAGGCGGAAGGACGGCTGGAAATCCGCGCCGCGAAGGTCGTGCAGGCCGTTCCGGAGGGCGGCACGATCCATGTGCATCTGCGTCGTCGTGGCCGGGAAGAGGGCGAGACCGTCGCCTTCGCCAGGGTCGTCAATTGCACCGGCCCGCTGGGCGACCTGCGGCGCACCGACGATCCGTTGCTGCGTCGTCTGGCATCGCGCGGCGACATCCGCCCCGATCCGTTGGCGATCGGCATCGATGTCGACCGCCAATGCCATGCCATAGCCCGCGACGGATCGGCCCAGCCCCGCCTTTTCGTCGTCGGCCCGATGACCCGTGGCGCCCATTGGGAAATCGTCGCCGTTCCCGACATCCGCCGCCAGGTTTGGGAACTGGCCCGGGAGATCACAGGCGCCCATTGGGTCGAGGCCGAGGGTTTGTAGTAAAGCCCGATCCCCGTCTTGCGGGATCGGCCACCACTTCATGATATGGTCCTGATGAAGTCGCCTATCCGGCGATGATGAGCCAGTGATTCCAGCTTGTTTAACACTTGTCCGGGTCGCAAGGGAAATGACCGGCCTTTATCCGCCAGCCGCCCGATCATGATATTCCCTTTATAATCCAATCCGGTTCAGGTGGAAAAAATGCCATGAATCGAGCCCCACCTGTATCTCATTGGCACAAAACCGATCCTTGCTGCCCCGGATCGTTACGGATGAGACATGACGGAAAAGCCCGCTGGAATGTATTTGCCGACATATACCGTTCAGAAACAGTCTATTAGCGAAACGATCGGCATATCTTTCTTGATCCATATCAGTTTTCAGTTTTTTGTCGCATCCCACTGTCATTCTATTAAGAAAGATATAGTAAATTAGCTATAAGCAACAAACTACTTACCGTTCACGCATATGGGGGGCCAATGCGCCGCGATGCTCGCAAACTGCTGGAGAAGCTGAACCGCAAGGACTTCGCCTATCGCGAATTTGAGGACCGGTTCTCGGAAACGGAATTATGGCCCATTTTCGCGGCCGTGCTGGGCGACCAGAAGGTGGTGGGCGATGACGCCGCACGGCTGCCCGTCCGGCAGGTCCAGCAGGACGAACGGCCCGCCCCCGCCGCCAGGACATCGCAGCCCCCGGCCGCGCCGAATCAGATCTTCGCCCAATATGGCGCGCCCCAGCGGCGGGCGGCGCCGAAGAACAATGTCGACCTCAAGGAATTCTTCAACCGCTTCTCGGAGCTGGATTGATGGCCGTCATCCTGCTTCAATCGCCCAAGGGGGGCACCGGCACGACTTTCCTGGCAGCCCAGCTCGCCCTGCACCTTGCCGGCAAGGGCTATGAGGTCAACGCGCTCGACTGCACCTTCCAGGATTCGCTGAAGATGCATTTCGGCTTCATGCCGGCGCAGGCCGTGCCGGAATGGGGCGCGGGCGGCGGCGAACCGCTGGTGGCCTTCGGGGTCAGCGTCATGCAGGGCCATGGCCAGAGCCGCTCCGCCGCCTTCGCGGCGCGGGTGGACCGGGAGTTCGAGCGGATGTTCGATCCCGGCCATATCTGGATCGTCGACGTCGCATCGGAGGACCGGCACCTGCTGGAACTGCTGATGCCCCGCTGCGTGCTGCATATCTGTCCCCTTCTGCCCACCGCCGCCTCTCTCGCCACGCTGAACCGCCTGAGCGAGACGGCCCCGGCGATGAAGCTGGACCGCACCGTCTTCGTCCTCAACCAGCTGGACGACCGGCAGAAGCTGTCGCGCCACAGCCACAGCTTCGTCCGCGACCTGTTCGGGGATCAGTTGCTGGCCACCATCCGCCGCGACGAGGCCGTCAACGAAGCGCTCGCGCGGTTCGAACTCATCAGCAAATATGCGCCGCCGAGCGCCGCGTTGCAGGACCTGCGCCTGTTCGCCGACGCCGTGGAAGAGCGCATCGGACTGAAACCCGCCCCGGGAGAGGCGAACATCGAGGTTACAGGAGACGCCTGATGTCCCTCCCTTCCCAATTCGCCCCGCAGGCCCTTCTCAGGCTTGCGGCGGGGCTCTTCGTGGCTGCCGTCGTCATCGTCGTGGTGACGGTGCCGCTCGACCTGGAATCGCAGTGGATATTCGCGCTGACCACCATGGCGGGCGTGATCCTGTTCAACCGTTCGCCCGGCAAACGGTCGACCATCGCCATCGGCATATTGTCGCTGCTGGTGTCCACCCGCTATCTGTTCTGGCGCACGACGCACACGCTGGACTTCGACAGCCTGCCCGCGGCCCTGCTGGGCACCGGCCTTTATCTGGCGGAACTCTACGCCTGGGTCATCCTGGTCCTGGGCCTGTTGCAGACGAGCTGGCCGCTGGACCGCCCGGTCGTGGAGATCGAGGGCGAACCCGATCAATGGCCGGTCATCGACGTCTATATCCCCACCTATAATGAGAGCCTGGCGATCGTCCAGAACACGGTTTTCGCGGCGATGGACATTGATTATCCGCGCGACCGCTTCCACGTCTATATCCTGGACGACGGCCGCCGCCCCGAATTCCGGGCCTTCGCGCGGCAGGCCGGCTGCGGCTACCTGACGCGGGCCGACAATCTGCACGCCAAGGCGGGCAATCTGAACGCCGCGATGAAGAAGACCGACGGGGAACTGATCGCGATCTTCGACTGCGACCACGTTCCCACCCGCGCCTTCCTGCAGATGACGGTCGGCTGGTTCCAGAAGGACGCGCGGCTGGCGCTGATGCAGACGCCGCACCATTTCTATTCGCCCGATCCGGTGCAGCGGAACCTGGGCAATGTGAAGGAACTGCCGGGCGAAGGCGACCTGTTCTACGGCGCGGTGCAGAAGGGCAACGACCTGTGGAACGCGACCTTCTTCTGCGGGTCGTGCGCGGTCATCCGCCGATCCGCGCTGGAGCAGACCAACGGCTTTGCCGGCGAGACGGTGACGGAGGACGCGCATACCGCGCTGAAACTGCAGCGCATGGGCTGGAACACCGCCTATATCGGCATCCGCCTGTCGGCGGGCCTCGCGACCGAGCGGCTGGTGCTGCATGTCGGCCAGCGCATCCGCTGGGCGCGCGGCATGACGCAGATCATGCGGATCGACAATCCGCTGTTCGGGCCGGGCCTGAACTGGCACCAGCGGCTTTGCTACCTGAACGCGATGCTGCATTTCCAGTTTCCGCTGCCGCGCATCGTGTTCCTGACGTCGCCGCTCGCCTATCTGATCGGCGGACAGAACATCATCCATGCGTCGGCCGCGCTGATCTTCGCCTATGCGCTGCCGCACCTGTTCATCTCCACCATGTCGAGCGAACGCATCCAGGGCGGCGACCGGCGGCCCTTCTGGGGCGAGATCTACGAAACGCTGCTCGCCTTCCATCTGGTGAAGCCGACGCTGTTCACGCTGCTGAACCCGCGCAAGGGCAAGTTCAACGTGACCGACAAGGGCGGCCTGCTGGACCAGACCTATTTCGACGGCACAACGGTGCGGCCGCATGTCATCACCGCGCTGCTGCTGGTGTTCGGCGTGATCTTCGGCTTCGTGAAGCTGAACTTCCCCCTCCTGTTCGACGCCCAGTGGGACACGGTGCTGCTGAACACCGCATGGGCGAGCTTCAGCCTGCTGATCCTGATCGCGGCGATTTCGGTCGCACGGGAACAGCGGCAGGTGCGCGAGAATATCCGCATCACCGCGCAAATGCCCGTGACGCTCTATTTCGACGACGGCTATGTCGTCGACGGGACGACCGTGGACATTTCATTGGGCGGGCTGGCGGCGGAGCTGCCGGACGGTTTCGCGCTCCAGGGGCGTAAGGTCACGGACATCTCGCTGCCGATGGGCGACGAGACGCTGACCATTCCGGTCGACACGGTTCGCCTGGATAACGGCCGGGCCAAGCTGCGCTTCCAGCCGCTCGACATGGTGCATGCCCGTCATCTGGTGCGCGCCGTCATGGGCCGCGCCGATGCGTGGCAATCGGACAAGCCGCTGGCGCCGGTCGCCGGCCTCAAATCCATCAGGGATATTTTCAGCGTGGGTATCGACACGATCATCGACATATGGCGCCTGCCGCGCCGCCGGAAGAAGGCGATGCGCGCCATGGCCGCCGCCGCGGCCGCTGGGGCGCTCGCCACCACTTCCGCCAATGCGGTTCCCGCCGTGCCGGCGAGCACCCCCGCCGCGGCCACGCCGGTCCCGGCGGCGGGCGGCAAGCCGCAGCGGCTGCTGCTCAAGGACCTGCAGGTCAAGAACCCCATCCGCCTCGCCGGAACGCGCGGCGAATATGGCATTCCCTTCGGCCTGCGCAGCAACCAGGTCGTGACCGGCGCCTCTCTGACCCTGGCCTTCAACTTCTCGCCCTCGCTGCTGGGCGACCTCAGCCAGATCGTCGTCCTGCTGAACGGAGAAGTGGTCAACGCCCTGCCGCTTCGGCCTTCGGACGGCACGACGCAGACGGTGACCATGCCGATCAACCCGGCGCTGTTCCTGCCGGGCGACAATTCGCTCAACCTGCGCTTCATCGGCCATTACACCCGCGACTGCGAAGACCCCTTCCACAGCTCGCTCTGGGCCAATGTCAGCAACACGCGGTCGGTGCTGAACATCACCACCCAGTCGCTGCCGCTGAAGCCCGACCTCGCGCGCCTGCCCGCGCCCTTTTTCGACCGCAACGACAATGTGGCGCTGAAACTGCCCTTCGTCTTCGCGGGCAAGCCCACCAATGGCGAGCTGGAGGCGGCGGCCAGCACCGCATCCTGGTTCGGCGGCATGGCCAGCTATCGCGGCTATTCCTTCAAGCCCAGCTTTGGCCAGATTCCCGCCGGCAACGCCGTGCTGTTCGTGACGCCGGGCCGCCGCATTCCCGGCATCAACCTTCCCGGGGGGCCCGCCGCGACCGTCATCACCAATCCGGTGGACAGCGAGGGCCAGTTGCTGGTCGTCAGCGGCAGCGACGAGAAGCAGTTGAAGCAGGCCGCCGCGGCGCTCGCCATCGGACGGGGCATGCTGGGCGGGGCGAGCGCGTCGCTGGACGGCGTGCGCCTGCCCTCCTTCCCCCGCTATTCCGCGCCGCGCTGGCTGCGGACCGACCGGCCGGTGCGCCTGGGCGAGATCGTGCCGCGCTATGCCCTGCAGGGCATCGGCCTGCCGCCCGGCCCGCTCAGCGCCGGTTTCCATGTCGCGCCCGACCTGTTCTTCTGGCCGCGCCAGGGGGCCAAGCTCGACCTGCGCTACCGCTATCCCTCCGCCCCCTGGCTGGACAAGTCCCGCTCGCGCCTCGACCTGTCGATGAACGGCCAATATCTGACCACCCTGCCGCTGACCGGCGAACATTGGTGGGACAAATGGTTCGGCGGCGGACGGCCCACGGCCTATACGTCGCGCGCCGACGTCGTGCTGCCGCGCTACGACCTGTTCGGCCAGAACTCGCTGGTGTTCGACTATAATCTGCTGGTCCAGTCCAAGCAGCGCTGCGAGGGAATGCTGCCCGACAATGTGCGCGTGAGCATCTTGCCGGAAAGCTCGATCGACCTCAGCCACGCCTATCATGCGCTGCACATGCCCAATCTGGCGAGCTTCGCGGGCGGTGGCTATCCCTTCACCGTGCGGCCCGACATGGCGGAGACGGTCGTCCTGCTGCCCGGCGATCCGACGGCCGCCGTGGTCGAGGCCTTCCTGAACGTCATGGGCCGTTTCGGGGACGCGACCGGCGCACCCGCGATCCGGGCCAGCGTCACCCGGTCGGTCGATGCCGCGCGCATGGCGGGCAAGGACATATTGGTCATCGGCCCGGTCCAGATCGCCCAGTCGGAATCGCTCTTTTCCGGCGCGCCCGTCTTTTACCAGGACGGCCGGCTGCGCGTCACCGAACGCACGCCGGTGGAGCGGGCCTTCGACCTCTTCTCCCCCTATGAGCGCAGCGACAGCGGCACGGTCGACGGCTTCTTCTCCGGGTCCGACAGCTTCAGCGGCATCGTCGGCTTCCAGTCGCCCTTCGACACCGACCGCAGCGTCGTCGCGCTGCTGGCCAGCGATCCCGAAGCGCTGCCGGCGCTGGTCAACGGCCTCAACGACACCAGGATCAACGCGCAGGTGCAGGGCGATCTTTCGGTGGTGGACGGCGAAGGCATGGCAAGCTTTGCGGTGGGCGACGGCTATTGGGTCGGATCGCTGCCGGTCTGGATGAAGATCGCCTATTGGATGAGCCAGCGGCCGTTCCTGATCGCCCTGGGTGGCCTGCTGGTCGCCTTCCTCATCTCCGCACCGGTCTATCTGCTGTTCAAGCGGCAGGAAACCAAGCGCCTCGAAGCGGTGAAATGATCATGAAGAAGACGATCTCCATCCTCGGCCTGCCGCTGCTGGCCATCGCGACGATGCCCCTGGCGCAGGCGGAGGTGCAGGGTGTCGCCCCGCTGCTCAAGCAGGCGCGCTACTGGCAGTCCAAGGGACGCGGCGACCTGGCGCGACAGGCCTATAACCGGGTGCTGGCCATCGATCCCGCCAATGCCGAAGCGCGGCGCGGCCTTGCCGGCAATGCGCCCCAGCCCAAGGCCGCGGCGAGGCCGCAGCCTGCGCAAGCCCCGCGCCCTGCCCCTCCTGCCCAGACGGCGGCGCCCGCCCCGGCGCGCACCGCGCCCGCGCGCGCCACCCGTACGGACCGGGGCGGCGACGCCCGTGCCGCCGGCTTCCGCGCGCTGGAGGCCGGACAGCTCGACGCCGCGGCCGCCCGCTTCCGCACGGCGCTATCCGCCAATCCCAACGATGCCGACGCGCTGGGCGGCATGGGGATCGTGCGGCTGCGCAAGTCCGAATTCGCGCAGGCCCGCGACCTGCTGACCCGCGCCTCGCGCATGGGGGGCGCGGGCAAATGGGCCGAGGCATTGCAGTCGGCGCGCTTCTATGCCGATTTGGACTCCGCCCGGACGGCGCTCGACAAGGGCGACCTCGCGCAGGCGGAGCGGCTCGCCACCGCGCTCAGCCAGTCGGACTTTCGCGACAAGGGGCCTGCGGTATCGGTGCTGGCCAGCGTCTATGAACGGCAGGGCCGCTATAATGAGGCGGCCGAACTCTACCGCCAGTTGGGCAAGGCCGGCGCTGGAGCCGCCACGGCCCAGGCCAGCGCCACTCGCAACGAGGCGCGCGCCGCCCTGGACGCAGGGGACAGCGCCCGCGCCGAACAGTTGCTGCGCTCCGCCATGGGCAATGCGCCCGACGATCCATGGGTCGCCTACGATCTTGCCGGGTTGCTTCAGCAGCAGGGCCGCGTGGCGGAGCAGGACGCGCTGGTCCGCCAGCTTTCCTATTCCGACAAGCCCGAACCGCTTTACGCCGCCGCGCTGATCCTGGACCGCGCGGGACGCACCGGCGATGCGCAGGCCGTCGCCGCGCGCATTCCGGAAGGGCAGCGCACGGCGGAGATGCGCAACTTCATCGCCGGCCTCGGCATATCCGCCACCATTGCCCAGGCGAAGGCCGCTGGGGCGCGGGGCGCGCAGGGCCAGGGGCTCGCCATGTTGCGCCAGGCGTCGGAGATGCGCGGCCTGTCCGCCGACCGCATGGGGGCGCTGGCGCAGGGCATGCTGGAACTGGGCGATGCGCGCGGCGCGGGCCAGCTGGCGGCGCAGGCGCTGGACGCCCCCGCCAATGACGCCGGCGCCTATGACGCGGCGGTGCGGGTGCTGGCGCAGACCGGACAGGACGGCATCGCCATGAGCGCCGTGCAGAAGGCGTCGGTGCTGGCCGGCCCCTCGCTTCAGGGCCAACGCAGCCTTGGCAATCTGAAGGCGACGCTGGCGGCCGCGCAGGCAGACCGGATGCGGCAGGCGGGGCAGTTCGCCCCGGCCTTCGACATGTTGCAGGCGGCATGGAACGATGCGCCGGGCAATGAGGAAATCCTTTCCGCCCTGGCGCGGCTGTACCAAACGGGCGGCCTCAACGCGCAGGCGGCGCAGACCTTCCGCATGCTGCTGGCGCAGAAGCCGGCGGATCGCGACGCGATGGTGGGCCTGATCGACACGGCCAGCGCATCGGGCGACATGGAAACGGCGCGCGCCGTCACCCAGCAGGCGATCCAGATGCATCCGGCCGATTACCGGGTCTATATGGCGGCCGCGCGCATGGCCCGCACGCGCGGCAATGACGGGGACGCGGCGCGTTACCTCAAGACCGCCCGGGCGCTCTACATGCGCGAAACCGGCATGGCGCCCGGCGCCGTCATGGCGAACGGCAATCCCTTCGCGGCGGCGCCCCAATCGGCCAACCCCTTCCGCGCCATGGCCGCGCCGCAGCCGGTCAATCCGTTCGCGCTCGGCAGCAATCCCACGGCCCTGTCGGCGCCCTATGCGCCGCCCATGGGCTTTGCCCCTCAGCCGCCCGTAGGGTCAAGCTTTGGCGTGCCCGCCCCGGCTGCCATGCCCGCCTACCCGCCCGCGCCGGGCTATGCTGCCCCCGCCGGGCTTCCCGGAATGGCGGCGCCGGCGCCTTCCTACGGCAACCCGGTCTATGCCGATCAGGCCTATGCCGATCGGAACAACGGCGTAACGAACGTCCCCGCCGATCCGGTGCTGGCGGAGATCGACCAGCAATTGCAGCAATCGGCCGACGAAAGCGGCCCGCGCGTCGACGTCGACACAGGCTATCGGTCGCGCTCGGGCGAAACGGGCCTCAGCAAATTGCGCGAAATGACTGGCAGCGCTTCCCTCTCCGCCCCCGTCGCTGGGGGCCGGGTCGGCGTCAAGGCAACGGCGGTCGTGCTGGATTCGGGCCGCCCGACCGGGTCGGGCCTCGCCCGCTTCGGCACCAACGCCACGCCCGAGGCGCAGGGGATCGTGGACGAACAGCCGTCCCAGCTCACCAGCGCCGAAACGCAGCATCAGTCAGGCGTCGCCGTCACCGCCAGCTATGTCAGCAAGCTGCTGAAGCTGGAAGCGGGCGTCACGCCGCTGGGTTTCCCCAAGGAGCATGTCACCGGCAGGATCGAGGTGACGCCCCGCCTGTCCACCAACGCCACCGCCCGCATCTGGGCCGACCGCAAGCCCGTGACCGACAGCATCATCGCCTATGCGGGCACGGACGACCCACGCACCAGCGCCTTCTGGGGCGCTGTGATGAAGAGCGGCGGCGGCCTGTCCCTGTCCTATGACCGCAACGGCAATGGCGTCTATGCCGACGGCTCCTTCTATCATTATGACGGCACGGCGGTGCGCGACAATGACAGCGTGGAGATCAATGCCGGCGGCTATTTGCGGGCGTGGCAGAATGCGCGCTCGGGCGTTTCCGTGGGCTTCAACGTCAATTACCAGAATTACGACAACAACCAGAATTACTTCACCTACGGCCATGGCGGCTATTTCAGCCCGCAGAGCTTCCTCAGCGTCAATTTCCCGATCCGTTACTGGACGAATGACGGCCCGATGAGCATCCAGGCCAGCGTCGCGCCCGGCTATCAGAGCTACGATCAGCAGGGTGAGCCCGTCTATCCGACAGAGCCGGGCGCGCAGGGCGTGCTGGATTTCCTCAAGAGCCAGAACAGCGACGTCCGTTCCCGTTACGACAGCATCAGCAAGACCGGCTTCGGCCTGTCGGCGGCCGGCGCGATTTCCTATCGGGTCAGCCCGAACACGCGGCTGGGCGGGGAACTGAATATCAACACTTTCGGTGAATATAAGGAGTTCAAGACACTGATCGGGCTCAAGCAGAATATCGGAGGCAATTGATGTTGTTCGTGAAGGATTTCCCGATGGCGGGCAATCAGGACATCGCCATGCTCGCATCCGGCGGGGAGGCCGCCCAGCGCTTCGTCAGCCTGATCCTCGGCGAAATCGCCTCCGCCGCCACGGCGGAACAGATGCAGGGCTTTTTCCGGGCGGTCGGCGCGCGGCTTGCCAAAAGCCATCCGATCGTCAATGCCAAGGATATGGACAGGCTGACCCAGCACGGCAACATGGTCTGGGACAGGCTGCATTGGGGCAGCGTCCGATTCGAACTGGACGATGAAGGAATCGACATCTTCCATGACGGCCTGCCCGAAAGGCTGGAGGGCGATGCCGACGGCATATGGGCCGGAGTCGCCCCCTTCATCCTGGAGGGAGCCTATGACGCATGGTTCCGGCAGATGGGCAGCGGCGAACGGCTCAGCACCCGGATTTCACGCAGCCAGGGCGGGCATATCGAACTGCGTCATGGGATTTGAACGGCGGACGGTCCTGACCGCCCTCGCCTTTGCCCTGACGACCGGCTGCGCCCGCGCCAAGTCCTCCGCCAAATCCATGGACGGCCTGATGCTCGATCCCGCGCTCTGGCAGGGCTACAAGGCCCGCTTCCTGGCGCCAGAAGGCCGGATCGTCGACAATGGCAATGGCGGCGTCAGCCATAGCGAGGGTCAGGGCTATGGCATGGCGCTGGCGCAGGCGGCGGGCGACAGCGCGGCCTTCGACGTCATGGCGCGCTGGACCGCCCAGACGCTGTTGCGCAAGGACATCGCGCTGCATAGCTGGCGCTACACGCCCGGCCGCGCCGATCCGGTGGCCGATCCCAACAATGCGACCGACGGCGACCTGCTGATCGCCTGGGCGCTGCTGATGGCGGGTCGCCGCTGGGGCAAGGCGGATTATCTCCAGCAGTCGGCGGCGGTCCGGGGCGCGGTCGCGCAGAAGCTGATCGTGCAGCGCCATGGCTTCACCCTGCTGCTGCCCGGCCTTGTCGGCTTCGCCAAGGCGGATCGGGTGATCGTCAACCCCTCTTATTATGTCTGGCCGGCGATCGACGCCTTCGCCCGGCTGGAACCGCGCGTCTGGGGTCCGTTGGCGGCCGATGGGCTGAAGATCCTGAAGGCCGCGCGCTTCGGCCCCTCCGGCCTTCCCGCCGACTGGCTCGACATCAAGGGCAAGGGCGTGGTCGAACCGGCGGAGGGACGCGATCCGGTCTTCGGCTTCGAAGGCATCCGCGTGCCGCTCTACTGCCTGATGAGCGGGCGGCGGAGCGCTTGCGACTCGATCGCGCGCTATTGGCTCGCCCTCGTGCGCGCGGGCAAGCCGCTGCCCGCCTGGGTGAATGTGGTCACGGGCGAAACCGCGCCCTATGCGCTCTCCGCCGGCGCCACCGCCATCGCCGGACGCCTGCTGAACCGCAATCTGCCGGCCGCCACCGCCGATCAGGACTATTATGCCGCGACGCTGGGACTGATGAACCAGATGCGGATTTGAGCGGCTTTCCGGGGTGAAATCAGGACATTCCCCCTCCCGCAGGCGGGAGGGGGAATGTCCTGAT